>CAZOPG010000082.1:0-7761 GCA_964581585.1 uncultured Planctomycetaceae bacterium
TATTGTTTACTATTTTTTCATAGTCATCCACCAGCAGCTCTGCAGACAAGCCAACCTGCTCCAGTACTTCTTTACCACGCTGGGCATTCGGCTCAAGCAACGCCATAACCTCAACATCATCTCGTTCAGCAAGACGTTGCAACTGAACAGAACCCATCCACCCAGCACCTACAAAACCAACTCTTACTTTTTCCATTCGAAAAACCTCCTTTAAAGTCCAAATCACGAGCTAATCTGCAGGATTCTAAGGGACATCGAAGACGTTTTCAATGCTTTTTGCTGGCAATTACAAATAAAAGCAATAAAATCAGTAATCATAATAAACAGTAAGGAATTTTCGGTTAAATACTAAAGAGACTCAAAATGTTTAAAATCTTTCAACAGCAGCCAATAACAGTAGGCCGCCAGACTTCCCTCAATATTCGTTACACCCACGAAGATCAACCCCTTGGCAAGGACGCTTCTATCCGTATTGGCTACAATTTTGGCGATGGTGCAGGCAGAGTCCAGAGCGAGAATAGAGATGAGCCCAACTATATGGAGATAACTTCCTCGGCCAATTGCAAGCTAGAGCTCCAATCCGCTCAACGACGACGCTCCATAACCCACTACGCAGGGACTGGCCTTTCCGATTTATACATATTTGAGATCAACGTCGCCTCAGCCGTACTAAATCCCGGAAACACTATCGACATCACAATAGCAGGATTCATCGCTGGCAAATGTTGCGACAGCCCATTAGAATTCTTCTACCATATTGACCCTTCAAATTCCTATCCACTCGGAAACCATCACCCAAATGCACCGCATTACTCCCAATATCTCAGTGCTGACGGCAAAAGTTTCCCCGAATGGAAATCTTGCGGTATCAAGGTTTCACTGCTCCCGGAAAAGCCCGCATATGCCGATATTGTATTGCCAAGCATCATAGAAACAGGAAAAAGCATACAGATGCGTGTGGTAATTTATGATAGGCTTTTTAATCACATCAAAAACTTCCAATCCCCTCTAAAGCTAACCTCCGAAAACACACCCGGTCTAAACTTTGCCAAAGAGACCTTCTCCACCGGCCCAGACGGTTACGCCCTGCTTCCCATAACTTTTAACAGGCCACTGGTTAACATAAAACTTGAATTTCATATTCCCTCTTTAGGCAACTTCAAAACGAACCCAATAAAAGTAGTAGATGCCAAAGCTGCAAAAAAAGTATTGTGGGGAGAACTTCACGGTCACTCGGCACTATCAGACGGAGGCTGTCGCGGAGCGGACGATTTTTTCCAGTACGCCATGAACATAAGAGGCCTGGATTTTGCGGCACTGGCTGACCACAGTTATGGCCTAGCCGTTAAGGACCACTGGGGCACTCTCTTGAAAGCCATTGAGAAAAACTCTTTTGATGACAATTTCATAGCTATTTTGGGCTATGAAATAATGACAGATGGATTCGGACACCGAAATATTTATTTCCCCGGGCTAAAGGCTAAATTGCTTATGGCTGATTATCAGCCTGGTTGCGGCGGAAGTTTTGTTGGCGAAGACATAGAAGCTTATAAAGACATCTGGAACCCTGACGTTCCAAAAGTACACGATGTAAAAGATATTATTGCCGCTTTTAATGAAGATGAGTTCCTATGGACAGGCCACCATTATTGCATTGCCCCGGAAGACCGCCAGCATCTCAAGCTATATGAAGCCTCCTCCGAATGGGGAAGATCACATGAAGGTTACTGTGAAAATTCGTCCACAACAAAATTGAATGATCTTTTCGTCCAGGGCCTTTCGCCAGGATTGACCGGAGGCAGCGATGACCATCGTGCCAAGGCCGGTTTCATGGGAAATAATACTGTTGGCGGTCCTCTCCGTTATCCTTCCGGACTGACCGCAGTTATTACCAAATCTCTGGATCGATCTAACATATACAACGCCCTCAGAAACAAACATTGCTATGCGACAACAGGGGCAAGAATTTTACTTGATATAAAGGCAGACTACTCCGACACAAAACTCGACGTCAATTTGGATATTGCCGGAACAGATATCCTCGATACCGTCCTGGTCTTCAAAAATGGAGAAGAGGTCCATCGAACATTTATTGATACCGGCTATAACGGCCTATTGGATTGGGAAGACGCCAACTTTACGAAAGAGGACAATTGTTATATTTGCATCTGGCAAACAGACGGACAACAGGCTTGGATAAACCCACTACCCTTTTGCTAAAAAAATAACCACTAACCGGATTCAACGATCTGCCTGGGGGACTATTTTGGAACCACAATCATAATCATTCGCCGACCCATCATATTGGGATGACGGTCGATTTTTGCGATCTCATCCATGCTCTCGGCTACCTCTGCCATTATTTCACGTCCCTGGTCTACGTGAAGCATTTCCCGACCCCTGAACAACATCGTAAACTGAACTCTGTTACCCTTGTCGATAAATTTTCGAGCATGCCCAAGCTTCGTATCGAGATCGTGCTTATCAATTTTAGGCCTTAAGCGAATCTCTTTTACAACAACAATGTGCTGTTTCTTATGGCTCTGCTTGGCCTTCTGTTTCTGCTGATATTTGAATTTGCCAAAATCCATTATCCGACAGACAGGCGGACTACTGTTAGGCGATATCTCAACAAGGTCCAACTTAGCCTCCTTCGCCATATCCATTGCCGCATCAACATCAACGACCCCAACCTGAGTGCCCTCAGAATCTATCAGCCTTACCGGGCTGGTCTTAATTAAATAATTTACCCTTAACCTTTGCGTTGCGATTCCTAACCACCTTACCTTTCTTTAAAAAAACAAAATTCAATTTTTCAATTACACAACAAAATCTAAATCTATCTCTTTATCGGCGATTTTCGTTTTCACGATTCCGATCAACTCATCAATTTTCACAGTTTTGGTCTCTTTTTTGCCCCTGATCCTGACATTTACACTGTCGGATTCAGCTTCTTTAGGGCCTACAACCAGCATATAAGGAGGCCGCTGTGCATGAGCACGAGCAATTTTAGCTCCAATTTTTTCATCGGAAACATCGACACTGCACCTTAAATTTTCATCCTTCAGTTTTTGAGCCAGACTTTGCGCAAAATCGTTGGTCTTTTCACTTATAGTAAGAATTTTCATATGTTCGGGCGCCAGCCACAATGGCATATTACCGCCATAATGCTCTATAAGAATACCCAAAAACCGCTCCAGAGAGCCTAAGATGGCCCTGTGAATCATTACCGGGGCCTTTTCAGTATTATCCTTATCAGTATAAACAAGCCCAAAACGTTCAGGCATAGAAAAATCAAGCTGAATAGTACCCAGCTGCCAACTGCGTTTGAGACAATCGGAAATATGGAAATCTATCTTAGGCCCATAGAAAGCCCCATCACCTTCGTTTATCTTATAATCGATTTTTTTGTATTCCAGAGCAGCTTTCAATGCACCGGTTGAGACATCCCAAATTTCATCTGAGCCGATATGTTTTTCCGGCTTGGTTGAAAGTTCGATATGGAACTCTTCAAATCCAAAAGCTTTATATAATTCAAACACCAGATCGATCACTCCGATTATCTCCGTTTCGATCTGCTCCGGCGTGCAGAATATATGGGCATCATCCTGAGTAAATTGTCTTACTCTTACCAGCCCATGCATAACCCCACTCGCCTCGTAACGATGAACAAGACCGAGCTCAGCGGTACGCATAGGGAATTCACGATAGGAATGCTGCCTCGACTTATACACCAGGCACCCGCCAGGACAGTTCATCGGTTTAATCGCGTAATCCACATCATCGACAGATGTGAAATACATATTTTCTTTATAGTTGTCCCAATGACCGCTCTGTTTCCATAATTGTTCATTGAGCATGATAGGCGTTTTAATTTCTTCGTAGTCGTATTTTCGATGCACCTGCCGCCAATACTCAATTATAGCGTTCCAGATAACCATCCCCTTCGGATGCAGGAAAGCAAAGCCAGGCCCTTCCTCATGAAAGCTGAACAGGTCAAGCTGTTTGCCCAAAACTCGATGGTCACGTTTCTTCGCCTCTTCGAGCATATTCAAGTAGCCATCCAAAGCCTTCTTATTCGGCCAAGCGGTTCCGTAAACTCTCTGAAACATTTTCTGTGTCGCGTCGCCGTGCCAGTAAGCACCTGCAACGGACATAATTTTACAACAGCCAACCCGACCCGTACTGGGAACATGCGGCCCACGACACAGGTCTTCAAACCCCCTGCCGTGAGAGTAAAAAGTCATCATCTCGCCATCAGCATTATTGACGTTGTCAACCTTATATTTACTGCCCGCAACGTGAGCAATCGCCTCTTCCCTGCCCATTTCCGTTCGCACGAAAGGCTCATCAGCGGCGATGATATCAGCCATCTTCTTCTCGATCTTCTCGAAATCTTCCGGCCGAATGGGTTCATCGAGGTCGATATCATAATAAAAACCATCCTCAACCGTAGGCCCATAAACAAGTTGCGTCCTCGGCCAGATGCTGCAAAGAGCTTCAGCCATAACATGGGCACAGCTATGACGCATGATTTCCAAGCCGTCATCGTCTTTGGAAGTTATGATTCGCACCAAGCAATCCCTGTCGATAGGTGTGCCTAAATCGACAATATTCCCGTCCAGCGCCCCCGCTATCGCCGCTTTGCCAAGCGATGGCCCTATCTGAGCCGCTATTTGTCCTACAGTTGCCCCATCTCGTACATCAAGAACATTCCCGTCAGGGAGAGTAACTTTCGCCATTTGCCAATCCAAAATAACCTTGTAAATACACGAATATAGCCATATCACAGAAATTGTCAAGTTCTGTACAAAAAAGATTTTTACGTTTTTTATTGCCTATTTCAATCTTTTTCGGTTACAATGGACTCAGACGTGTGCGTTAAGGAAGAGGTTAATCGAATGAACATCCAGTTAGTTCTTCTTAATAAAGACGGAACAACGAAACCTTTCGACCTACCCGACAAGGTGGTAACCGTTGGGCGCCGCGAGGAATGTGATTTTTGCATCCCGCTAATGGTAGTTTCCCGACGGCATTGCCAGTTAAATTGTGACGGCAGCAGTTTAAAAATCCACGATCTCCGCTCAACTAACGGCACATTCGTCAACGGCAATCCAATCGGTGTCAGTGAGGTCGAACTCAATGCCGGGGACAAAATTGAAATTGGACCGGTTACATTAGTCGTTCAAATAGACGGGCAAGGGTCAGATGCAGGCAGTGCTGTATCTGAAATCACTCCAGACGAGATAGACATCGACAGCCTGAATCAAAACGACACGGTCGTCGAGTAAGCCCAATTCAACTTAAAACCAATTGGTATAATTAAATCATCTCCGAATTATTACCGTCTTTGTATTTCTCCCAGTACTTAGGCAAAAGCTCCTTTGTCTTGGCTTCAAGTTCCTGATCGCTTATAGCTGTAAGGCGATGTTCTTTTTCATACTGGTCTATAACCCATCGCGCCAATTTATGCAACTTGATCAGGCTAATTCTATCTTTGCCTTTCAGTCCGAAAAATTCATTCACCCAATGCGCGGTACCATCGGCTCCACTTTTATCCGTGATAGCAACTCGCGGTGGCCTGCCGAGAAGTTTTTCGGTATCGAAAACATTGTATATCTGTTCGTTACGACGCAGACCGCCAGCATGTATCCCTGCTCGCGTCGTATTAAAAGCTTTGCCAACGAAAGGATAATTGTCAGGTATCGGCAACCCGATAGATATCATGTATTCGGTCAGCTCCGTAATAGCTCTTGTATCAATGCCACACAGATCACCTTTCAACGCGATATACTCAAAGATTGCCGCTTCCAGGGGTGGGTTACCCGTCCGTTCACCAAAACCGAACACGGTAGTATTTACGAAATCGCAGCCATATAGCCATGCGGTGCCGCCGTTGGTGTGTACCTTATGAAAATCGTTATGGCCATGCCATTCAAGCCTGTGAGACGGCACGCCGCATTCACGATTGAGTTTGTAAATAAGTTTCGGAATACTCCTTGGCAGTTCCGCCCCTGGATAGCTAATTCCAAATCCGAGCGTATCGCAGAGACGAATTTTCACCGAAAGTTCGTCAGGAACATCACGGGTCATTTCCATCAATCTATCAACGAACGGGAGAACAAAACCGTCTATATCGGCACGTGTTACATCTTCCAGATGACATCTCGGTCGAACACCTGCATCCAATGCAGCGGCAACAACTTCACAATAACTGTCCATGCACTCAGAACGGCTCTTGAAACCCAGCTTATCGAATATATGAAAATCTGAACAGCTTGTCAGCATCCCGGTCTCTGCCAATCCTGCTTCTTTTACAAGCCGAAAATCACCTTTGACAGCACGTATCCAGCCGGTACATTCGGGGAACTTATGACCCAGCGCACGGCAACGATCAAGAGTTTCACGATCATTCTTGGTATAAAGGAAAAATTCAGTTTGACGAATCACACCTTTCGGCCCGCTAATACGGCCCAGCAAATCAAAGATGTGAACCATCTGCTCAATAGTATAAGGCGGGCGGGATTGCTGACCGTCACGAAAAGTCGTATCGGTTATCAGAATATCCCTGTCCTTGACAGCATCGAAATCAAACTCAATCGCTTCTCCGTCGATCTGCTCGATCACCTTGCCGGAAAGTTTTATACGCGGCGGCAGCGAATATGGAAATACATCCTCAAGCCGATTCGGCTCGGTTGCATCAATCAGGGAATGCTTCTTATTTGTCGTGTCCATTATTACTCCTTGAACTGGTTATCATTTTCAGGCAAAGATTATTTCTCCACATCTACGCCTTGTTTTTTGCAAACCTCGGTGATAAAGGCAATAGCTTTGCCGACGGATTCAACCGAAAGAGCAGCATCCTCGTCCATTTCAATGCCGAATTCTTCCTCGAACATAGCTACCAGCTCGACAGATTGGACACTTTCAGCTCCCAAATCAACTGCAAAATTATGTTCAGGCTTAATTTGCTCCACATTAATACCTAAAACCTTAGCTGTTACAGCCTTAACGCGTTCTTCTACTGTTGCCATCGTAATCTCCTGTTTTTACTGAATTAGTACCATTTTTAATGCAGATGTGTGTGGCGACCCCCGGCAGCCAATCACATTCAGACACTTACTAATAGGCTGTCGAAATTCTACTAAAGTATCCCCACTGTGTCAACTTAAAAGAAAAGAGCCTTCTGCGAAGACGAAGTAAAGCAACTATGCTGCAGTTATTGAAGATTATAAGGTCGTGAATTTTAGTAGAATTTCGACAGTTTTGGGAAGTTTTTTTTGGTGATTTTTAGGGAAAACCGCCGTTTTTAGGCCAAAAACCCATTCTAGATATTGTTGATACAGGGGTAAAAGCCAAAAATGGGGGCAAAAATAGTTCGAAATCGTTAGAAAACATGCACAAATCGTAAGAAATGCATAGCAAAAGATGAGTTTTTGTCACTTTTTGATGTTTTTTGAGGGTTAAAATTCAAGACTAAACAATTCGGCAAACAGACCAAACAGAATATTTGCATCGGATTGGCGTTGTGGGTGGTTAAATTACTTCGATGCTCCGTTGTCGCTGAGTTAAATCGTAACGGCCAGTTGAGCAGAAGTGGAATTGTTATTTCTTGACAATCTTTGGCGGTTTTTGTATAATCGTCTTTGGATTTGGATTCACAGTTCTTATCAGGAGGGCATTTGAAGTGAGCGTTAATCGCTGGTTTTTGTTTATCGTTTTAAGCTGTATTTTGGCAAACTTGACTTTTGCTTACGATTA
>CAZOPG010000083.1:0-7718 GCA_964581585.1 uncultured Planctomycetaceae bacterium
TCAACCATCGGATCCAAAACGGTTGGATTCAAAAATCATTGTGCAACAGGCTCTATAGTGATTTTAATGTAAAAGAGAGGTTTGCTATGATTACGCCATTAGAACAATATGACCCCCAGATTTTCGAGCTTTTGCGCCAAGAAGCAGCCCGGCAAAGCGGTTGTCTGCGGCTCATACCATCAGAAAACTATGTCTCGAAAGCGGTTATGGCGGCCACAGGCAGTTGCCTGACAAACAAGTATGCCGAGGGTTACCCCGGCTCGCGTTATTATGAGGGCCAGCAGGTCACAGACCTTATTGAAACAATAGCTATTGAGCGGGCCAGGAAGATCTTCAAAGCCGAACACGCTAACGTGCAGTCTCATTCGGGCGCGATGGCCAACCTTGCTGCTTATAACGCCCTAATTAAGCCTGGCGACACTATAATGGGCCTTTCTTTGCCACATGGCGGCCATTTAACCCATGGCTGGAAAGTCAGCTTTACCAGTAAAGTTTTTAATGCCGTTCGTTATGAAGTTGATTCTGACACCGGCGAATTTGATTTTAATAAGATCGAGGAATTGGCCAAAAAACACAAACCAAAGGTGATAATTTCCGGCGCCAGCGCCTATCCTCGCCAGATTGATTTTGCCAAATTCGGCGAAATTGCCAAAAGTGTTGGAGCTTATCATCTTAGCGACATCGCGCACATCTCCGGTTTGGTAGTGGCAGGCCTACACAAAAGCCCTGTACCATATTCTGACATTGTTTCCACAACCACACATAAAACACTCCGCGGCCCTCGCGGCGGAATGTTATTGTGTAAGGCGGAGCTTGCCGGAGCGGTTGACAAGGCGGTTTTCCCTGGCCTGCAGGGCGGACCGCACATGCACACGATCACCGCACTTGCTGTCGCACTTGCCGAGGCGGATACACCAGAATTCGTTGCCTATGCGAAACAGATAGTTAAAAATGCCGCCATACTGGCTGAGAAGCTTATGGAATTTGGGTTCAAATTATTCAGCGGCGGCACAGATAACCATTTGATGTTAATCGATCTTCGGGACAAGGGTATATCCGGCCGGAAATTAGCCAAAGCGATGGACAGGGCACGTATCGTTTGTAATTATAATACAATTCCCGGCGACCCCGCCAAACCGGCGAACCCCAATGGAATTCGGCTTGGCACACCTGCCGTTACAACACGTGGAATGAAAGCCGAACAGATGTCACAAATTGCCAGCTTTATTAAAAAGATTGCTGAGAATATCGACAATGAATCGGTCATCGAAGCGATTAACAAAGAGGTGCTTCTGTTGTGTTCACAGTTCCCTGTGCCGGACCATTTTATTATCCCACCTAAACAGAATAATACACACTAATATAAAAGAGGAATTTTAATGCTCAAGGAACTATTTGAACGCCAAGCCGAGCTTAATAAGCGAACCGGATTCGATGCCAAAGCCATGAGAGAAAATCTGGACCCGCAAGCTGCGGGCATCTGGCTTAATAATTATATCGCAGCGATGAGCAATGAACTTGAAGAATTGCGCGACAGCACCTACTGGAAACATTGGTGCGCAGAAGCAAAAGAAGGCCGAAGATTTGAACTTCACGACTTGCAGAATGCTCGTGTTGAGGTGATCGATATGCTGTTCTTCTGGATCAGTCTGGCACAATGTGTTGGACTTGATGCCGCCGATGCGTTCGAGCTTTACAACCAAAAGCTCAAGGTTAATCATTCCCGTCAGGACAAAGGCTATTCGATGACCGGCAAAACCGAAGACGACAATAAAGATATCGGTCTATAAATAGAATGGCGGATGAATCAATGGACGCCAAAACTCTAAAAACTGCTTGTCTGGGGTTAGATTTACAGGCACAAGACTTTTTGAACTTGGCAGCTGAAAGCGAATTCTTTAACATCGTCGCAATTGCTGACAGCGATGCGGTTCTCGCTCAAAAAACAGCACAACAGTATAATTGTGCAGCCTTTAATGATTACCGCCAACTGACAGTTCAAAATCAGCTTGATGTTCTTATTGTTGGTTCTCCGCTTTGTGAGTGTGCTGAATATGTGCGTTTGGCTATCTCAAAAAAATGCAATATTCTAAAACTTGTTCCGACAGCTTCAAGTTTTGATGAAGCGGCCGAGCTGATTAAGCTTGCGACCAAAAACAGCTTAAAGTATATTACTGCCTGCTCATCGCGTTTTGCCCGGCCATTCGTCGCGTTGAAAGATTATACGACAGAAATGGGTATGGAAGAGTTTTATTTTATCAACGCTTTTTATAATACCAACCAAAGCAAAACGGAATTGTTTGACACGGGGGTGTTGTTAAACAAATGTTTTGAAATTGTTGACGCGATAGTTTTGAACTTTTCATTGCCGCAGCGGCTTTATGCCCTCGTAACAAATCAGGCTCCAGACAAGAAGCAACGGCAGTATCTGCCAGAGCAGGCAGCGGCGATAACAATGCAGTTTGCTGGTGGTTTGATAGGCAATTTTGTTGCGGGTCGAACCATTAACGATGAACCATGGTTGTTGACGGCGCACGGCAGAAAGGGCAATATTGCAGTTATGCCGAACAAATTCAGGGTTTATGACAAAAATAACCACCTGCTGGACGACCGCCATTTTTCGACTTCAAACAAAAAAAAGGAGTTGTTGAACGACTTCGCACAGAGTATACTGTATCCTGCCGGGCACAAACTGCGATATGAATCTTCTGTTGATTTGGCAACAATGGCGTTCATTGACTCGGCATATTTATCAGCAAAGACAGCGATGCCTGAAGCACCGCAAAAGATATTTGAAATATCGAAAAATCGAATTGTTGGTACTTAAAAAAGGGAGGTATTACAATGGATGAAAACAGTGAAAATGTTCAACCGCAACCATCTGAATCACCCGTAGAACAACCAGCCACTTGCCCCGAAAAAGTAGAGGACAAAAATGTATGCAACATTGCAATGTTGTGCCACCTGTTAGGAATTTTTACATGTATTGTAGGGCCGTTGATTATCTGGCTGGTCAAAAAAGATTCGAGTGAGTTTATTGACGAGCATGGAAAAGCGTCCTTAAACTGGCAGATTTCTGTACTAATATACGCCATTGTTTCAACTTTACTGGTGGTTATTGTTATTGGCGGGATTATGTTGCTGGTTCTCGGAGTTTTAAACCTAATCTTTTGCGTCATCGCTGCACTTAAAGCAAGTGACGGCAAGCCTTACAACTACCCGCTGGCGATAAAGTTTCTCAAGTAATCTGTCACATAACCAGGTTGATAGCAAATCTAGCGCTTTAGCAGGTTTGTAACCAGGAAAGAAACTGGTGCCTTTATCTGGTACTGCCCGGAAGTGTAATGAGCAGTGCAGGGATCAAAGCCTTATTCTCTGGCTTTGCAAAGGGAATTAAAATTGTGAAAAGTTTCCGTCATCTGTTCATCGCCTCATGGATAATTTGCCTGAACAAAAAATGAACAAATCAAATTCTTTTATTCATATAACAGATTTGCACCTTCATAAAGACAGCCCGACTTGTTGGAATGCGATTGAAAGCTTTGTCGGGCAGGTGTTGAAAATGAAACATCCGCCTGATTTTATAATTAACACAGGAGATACTGTATTTGCTAATATGCAGATAACAACCTTGCCACAGGCTGTCGAGCCTGACTTTAAGCGTTATATCGAAATTATATCCAGATTGCCGGTTCCTGTTTACCATGTCCTTGGCAATCACGATATGACGCATTCAGCCGAAACGACAGAAACAGCTGCCTATGGAAAAGAACTTTTTGAAAAATACTGCGGCCCAAGATATCAAAGTTTTGATTGGGATGATTGTCATGGCATTATCCTGGACGAATGGCTAATACAAAAAGATTATTCACAAAAAAACGAAACAAGAAATCTTCTGACACTGGTAAATGATATAGATCCTGTTCAATTTAATTGGCTAAAAAACGATTTGGCAGGTCTTCCTGCAAACCAGAAAATATTTATATTTACTCACCGCCGTCTAATGAACAACCAAAAACTTTGGAGCAGGATTAGCAAACTACTATCGCCGGAACATAACTATATTGAAGTTTCTGGCTGTGACCATCAAAACACTTTTTGGGCCGATGGAAATTGGAGCAGTTATACGACATCATCATTTTGCGGCAGTTGGTGGGATGGTAAAAGTATTGACAATAATCTTCCCGGCTATGCCCTCATTTATTATAACGAATCAACACCAAAGCATTATTATAAGCCGATTGACAAACCACTGGCAATAGCATCACCAAAAGAAGCTCAAATAGTTGGACAAGAGATAGCTTTAGACGCTGTTGATCCTGAGACAGACTTCACAGAACGGAGCATCCTGAATTTAACGGATATGACGCCGGGCTGGAACAAGATAAATGTGAAAGTTCGTGATAAATCCCAAAGTGTTGATGTCTTCAAAGAACCAAATCAAAATGATATTAATAAAAAATGCACTGAAGCTATCTTTGAATTTGAACTTGTTGGGCCGGCCCATGGGCCTCTGACCATAAAATTTAATGGAGCGATAGTCGCCGAAATTAACCCCCAAAACAAAACAAAGGAACCTTATGTTCGCCTCACTATTCCTGTGTGTGTTTTGAATGGCTGGAATAACGCAACCTTAATCGGCGACGCTATAATTCGTTCGCCGCAATTAGTAATTGATGAAAAGATAATATATGAGAATCGTATTGAAAAACTCGAGTCCCTCAGGCCTGCATGGTTTGCCGACATATTAAAAATTCAGTGGGATATCAGCAGAAAACGTTTTCCAACCCCCGCCCGCTATCCGGGAAATACTTTCTATTTTTTGAAAAACGCAGTCTAATTTATACAAACCTCGCAACAAAATTCAAAAATCACAAAAAAAGGATGAAACGGTAACAAATCGGTAACAATTAGTCGCTAAACTATCCCTGTCAAAAATGGAGATTTTCTGTTAATCTATTTCGAGAAAAGGAGCACGATTATGAGAAAGTTTAAGCACAGCACAGTTTTGTTTGCGGGGATGGTTCTGGTTCTTCTGGCAGGGTTTGCATATGCGGTTCCGCCACAAGTTATTAAAACTATTCCAGAAAACGGCGACCAAAACGTAGATATATCTCTACGAAACATCATCATCGAATTTGGTCAGGACATGAGCCAGGGCGGCTATTCAGTTTGTGGCAGTGGACCAAAGTACCCCGAAACTGCCGGAAAAGCAAATTGGACCAATAAAAGAACCTTGGCAATACCTGTTAAACTTCAGCCGAACCGTGAATACGAATTTAGCGTCAATTGTCAAAGCTATAGAAATTTCAAAAATCTTCAGGGCCAGTCAGCGGTAATCCATCCTGTTAAATTCAAAACCAGCTTAACGGCCAAAAAGTCGTCATTGTCAAAATCGCCAAGCCTATTATTGCAGGAGGCTCTGTACGCCGAGGAAACAGAAGGGGATTTGAGCAAGGCCATTAAAATTTACCAGCAGGTCATCGCCCAAGCCGGCGAAATTCAGCGAATAGCCGCACGAGCAACATACCAACTCGGAATGTGCCACCTGAAAAAAGGCGAAAAAGAAAAAGCCGCTGACTATTTCCAGGAAGTTGCCGCAAAATATCCAACCCAAAAAACACTCGCCAAAAAAGCAGGCGAACAGTTGGAAAAAGTTGGCGGCAGAAAAGTTGCTGAGAAAAATTTATTTGAAATCCTCGGAAACGATGTATGTTCATATCTCGGCTCGAAATATGGCGAGGTGTGCGCAGAGGCAGGGATGAAAAGAATGTATTCCAACAGCCATATATATTTTGTGGATAATGATTTTATCCTGCGCAGCGGCGGAATGGGATATGTTTATAATTATACTGGCCTGCCTATAACCCAAAAGCATCGGCTCGGCGGCACCAGCTATCCGAACCAAATACTCTACGATGCTGTCGGCAGCGAAATGGATGTTGAAATTCTGCCGGACGAGTTGCGTAAGAACTTTTACCATATCTACTGGACGCCGAAAGAGCCTTTGGAAAATGGCGAGTTCTTCAATTATGGATGGGCTTATGATGGCAACAGAAAGCTTTCAAATTTTCGCGGAGGAACAAACTATTCCTTAACAATGCAAAACCATCTCGGCACCCCCGGCTATGACACTTTCTTTTTGGTAGTGCCCCAGGGCATTACGGTAGCTGACAAAAGCGAAGAATATACCAAAATAAAGAACTTCGGCGGCTACGACATCTACTGGTGGAAAAAAGAAGTACAGGCCGAAACCAACCATCGTGTCGATGTGGTTTTAACAAAAGGCGACTCTAAAATTGCTGACTCACATTCCGTGAAACAAATGTCTTCGGTAGAAGTGCAAAATTTAATTAATTCAGCTCGGCCGGGCAGTACTGTAACTATTCCGAACGGGGTTTATACTTTTTCTATGGGAATAACAAAGCCGTTGACGCTCAAAGGGCAATCGCGGGCAAACTGTATATTTGAGGTAACGGAGAATAATCCAGCGATTTTTATAGACACCGAGGAAAAGGGGAAAGTAACCCTCGAAAATATAACTATCAAATGGCAACTGGCAACAAGCGACAAGACCGATCAGGCTTTTGCGTTGGGCATCAAGGACAGTGAAGCGGAAATTAAGAACTGTAGTTTTATGCCGTTAGGTAATCCTGAGCGTTCCCCGGTAGCGATTAGAATGATTGGTTTTTCAAATGTAACCATTGACAACTGCAAATTCGACGGATTTGGTTATCCTGTTTTTTATAACGAGGGCACCCGGGGTACGGTTAAGGACTGTGTGATTGCCAATTGCCAAAGTCAGGGCATAACACTTTTCAAAGGTGCAAACGTAGATATCACAGGCAATATCATTACAGGCTCGCGCAAACATGGCATACGCTGTACTGGCGGCATTTTGAATGTCAGTGACAACCTGATTGTCAACAACGCCAACCGTGGAATTTATCTTGGCAATAAGAGTGCTAGCGGAAAGATAAACAATAATGTTATCCTTGGCAACGCGACCGGGATAAGCGGCTTTGCCAGATCAAAGGTGGTAATAGAAAATAACATTATATCCGATTCGAGCTATGCCGGGATTAGCTTTCGTGATTCATGTGTACTTCAGATACGAAATAACATTTTCAAAAGTAACCAGCGAGGCTGGATTATGTTTGAGGAAGGCAATAGCAACAATAATGGGTGTCAACGAAACACATTCTGGCAGAATAAAACCGATGTGGAGAATTTCCAGAAAACAGGCAATTCCATATTGGAAAACCCAAAATTTACTGATGCAGCTAATGGTGATTTTTCATTACAGCCGGGATCGGCACATGAACATAAACAAGGTTTGACAAACCCGCAGATATTCAAAACACTCTGGAAAAGATGGAAAAATCCAAAAGAAGAAAGTGAACCAATTATTAAGTCATCAGACCAAAAGGCAACATCAATGCAGACAAATAAAGCTGATAAACTCGCTTCGGAAGATTTGTCAGCTGAAGGCTGGCGTTTATGGGGTCAAAGGAAACTGGCAGAAGCTGAGGCGAAGTTCAAAGAAGCTATTGCAAAAAATCCTGACAATGAAAATAGCTATCAGGGTCTTGGCTGGGCGCAACTTAATCAGGGCAAGAAATTAAATGCAAAAGACTCTTTTGAAAAATGTATCAAGCTCAATCCCTGAATTTTAATTTGAAGCGCAACGCTTCGCTATTTTAATCAGCCCGCTAAGG
>CAZOPG010000084.1:0-7654 GCA_964581585.1 uncultured Planctomycetaceae bacterium
CCTACCTGGCCTATTCTGCAACAACCTGGCATGAAATGCTGACTTGGTTTGGTTTTAGCACAATGTTTGCCATACCAGAGTTTTCCTCCGCGTTCTCGTGGGAAGATACATACTCTAATCTTCTCGGTATTCATATCGCTATAAAAGCGATGCAAGATTCCGAGCATAAATATAACCAGGCAATGACATTGGCCATGCATCGGGAACTTGAGGGCCTTGGCGGCCAGTCTGCTAAGGTAGCAAAAAGTGCAGCTCAAGAAGTAAGAGGACAGTGGTTCAGCGGCAACCTGGCAGTTAGCATGAAAAAGAGAAATCTGGATATTGGTCTTGACGATGGCTACGTTACTCCAATGCTTGTTCCCGGCCTTTGCCCCCAGGCAAAACCAAAACCTTACTCGGTTCCGAATCCTGATGTTTCCATGTATGGCTTTTCAATGCAATACCAGATATTTCCAAAAGAATTTGAAAGAGGCAGGATATTGAAGATTGTTTATCCGGATGGCAGGGGCAAAACAATTAAGCCAGATATTCATTTTGCTCCGATCATGGCTCACATTCGGGAAGCTGCCACAAAAAAATATGGTCCTGAGGTCGCCATGGCTTATGACCCCGACAAGATTACAGAGCAAGAACCTATCCAGATCGCAGCAGCGACAATTGTAAAAAAAGCCGAACCGGTTCACACGGTAGTCTCATCACGTACAAAAAAACACAACTACATTCAGGAATTATGGGAGCTTGGCGTTGAAAAGCACGGCCCTATAAAGCATTGAGGGTGTGTTTGAAGTTCTACCTATCATTTTTAGATGTATTGACAAAAAGACACGCCATTTATCAACTCCATTTCGCCCATTGTATCTAAAATTTGAAAATTGCTATTAACTGTCAACCGTTAACTGAATTGCCGTTATAATTAAAAATGGATATATCTCAACATCCAATAACAAATCGCAATTAGTGCTATCAACAGTCGGAGAATGTCATCGGTTAAAAAGAATGGCGATTAAAGTTTGATTCAGCTACAATTATACATTGCAAAGAGTATTTCACTGTAAAATATTCAAGAAAATATGAGATGAAGAAATTTAACCATAGTATGACGTTGACAGTTATGGGGTTAATAGGAGCCCTTGCGATCCTGTCCATTTGGGGAGCCTTTTGTGGAACTGATCGGGCAAAATTGATTTTCAATTCGATTCCGCTTGTGGTTTACTGGTGTGGTTTGGCAATACTGCTAATCGCCGGTCTTGTTAAATCTCCTCGAGTTCTTCACAAACCAGGACTGTTTATGATTCATGCCGGTTGTTTGCTGATACTTGCCGGAGGTATGTATGGCTCGCAAGCAGGGCATCAGCTCCAAAGAAGGTTTTTCGGCACACAAAAGGTATACAGCGGCTATATGATTATTTTTGAGGGAAGTTCAACAAAGTATATAGTTACAGAAGATTTCACACAAAAGTTATGCGAGTTGCCGTTCAGCATCAAACTAAAAGATTTTCGTCTTGAGTACTACCCGAAAGATAATTCCTCCGAAACCCAGCAAGTTATACGCGATTACTTTAGCGATGTGGTGATTATTGCCAATGGAAAAGAGGTTGCAGGCAATACGATTGAAGTAAACCATCCGTTGCATTACGGCGGATACCATTTCTATCAGCATTCCTACGATTCACAAGGGGGAGAATATACTATTTTGTCGGTAGCGTCTGATTCAGGATTGTATGCCGTATATGGCGGATATTGGTCGCTTTGTTTGGGCATATTTTGGCAGTTTTGGTTCAGACAGATTAGAAGAAAAACCGTGAATGAGGTATTGATGCAATGATGATTAAATACACATTTCAAGGTTTCCTTATCTACCTTACGATTGCGGCGTATCTCTTTGCGTTTTCGGCAATGAGCCTGGGCAAGAGAAAAACAGGAAACAACCTTTATCTGGCTGGATTCATAATCGCAACAGTTGCCTTCGGCTATCGATGGTATGATGCCCGCCACATTCCGTTTCAGAACCTGTTTGAAGTGTTTTTGAGTATGGGGATGATGATCTATCCGCTGTCGATATTCTGCCAGCGAGTGCTTCGAGTGGAAGACAAAGCAATAGAGATCCTCATTGGTGTAATATTGCTGTTCCCTGCCGGTTTTGTATTTGGTGCCGAACCGCGGAAACTGCCGCCAGCTTTGCAATGTTGGTTATTCATCCCGCATGTAGCCGCCTACCTGATGTCTTATGTGGTAATGGCCAAAGCGACAATACAAGCCCTGTGCCAACTGAAAGTCAGGAGCGGCAATACAAAAGAAATTCCTGTCGATTACGAAGCCGGCACATACAAAATGATTTGCTTTGGATTTCCACTTCTCACGCTGGGCCTGATCCTGGGGAGTTGGTGGGCAAAACTGGCTTGGGGCGACTATTGGGGATGGGATCCTAAAGAACTATGGTCGCTCGCCTCGTGGCTGGTGTATGCAGAATATTTTCACTTTCGCTATATGTTTGGCAAAAAACATGCCAGAATCAACAGCTGCCTGGCGATCTTGGGGATGTTCGCCATTGTGATAACACTGCTGTGGGTAAATCTATCTACAATTTTCCACGGATTACATAGCTACGCGAATTAAAAAGCTAAGCAAACTAAAAAGTTCGACGGCATCATTTAGGCGAGATGTTGAAACAAGCGTTGAGTTTGAATAGACTTTTCATAGGCAAATTCAGGATTTGCGAACTTTCCAGAGACAATGCTGACTGGATTTCCATAATGATCTTTTCAATTCTCTCGTTATCCGGGGCGATTATAGTAAACCATATATTAAAATGATCACTGCGAAGATAACTATGAGTTATTTCAGTAAAGGAGTCTATTATTTCACAGGCTTGTTCAATAGCATTGTGCCCAACACTAATGGCGACCAATGTGCTGCAATAACCAAACTGACGCGAATCAAGGCTCGCTCCAATCCGGCGAATAACCCCATCAGCCATCAATAATCGAAGTCTGGACAAAAACTCGTCGCAGGGGATTTTTAACTTATCGGCTATCATTCCATAAGGCTCAGGGCTTAACGGAAAATCCTTTTGAAGTGCCTGAAGTATTCGACAATCCAACTCATCCATATCACTGGTCCCTCTTTATCTTTTAGCTTGACGTAAACACTGAATATCACTATTGTAAGATACAGTTCATAATATTGTAAAGACAAAGATTGCCAAAAAATGCTTCAGGGAAAAGTTTATTTTGTAGGCGCAGGCCCGGGCGATATTGAACTTATTACCCGAAAAGGTTATCGGCTGATATGCCAGGCAGATGTTGTCCTACACGATCATCTGATACCAACCGAACTGTTAAATTTGGTCAAGCCAGGTGCCGAAATCATCTCAGTTGGCAAATTTGCATCTCGCCATACTATGGAGCAACGTCAGATCAACGAACTCATTGTTGACAGTGCAAAGAGCAATAAAGTTGTCGTCAGGCTCAAAGGTGGAGACCCATATCTTTTTGGCAGAGGCGGTGAAGAAGCTGAGGCCTGTATTGATGCCGGAATTGATTTTGAAGTTGTCCCTGGGATAACCAGTGCCCTGGCCGCTGCCTGTTACGGAGGCATTCCGCCAACACACCGAGATTACACCTCCAATGTCGCAATAGTAACCGGCCATCGCAAGAGCAGCGACAAACAGATTGAAATCCCAAAGGCTGGTACCATCATTTTTCTGATGGGCGTGGCGAATATAAACAAAATTATTACCTCTCTAATCGAGCAGGGTTGGCTGGGCGAGACAAAAATTGCCGCAGTAGAACGTGGCACCTGCTACGACCAAAGAGTCCTCAGGGGAAACCTCGACAATTTTCTCCAAATAGTCGGCAAGGCAACGCTTAGAACGCCGGCGATTTTTATTGTTGGAAAGGTCGTTGAGCTACAGGAAAAATTAGATTGGTTCACAAAAAAACCAAATGTGCTTGTGCTCGGCAATCACCCGGAAAAGTACAGCAGGCTTGGAAATATCGTCCATCGACAAATTATAGATTGCCTGCCGATTGATGATTATACCGAAGCCGATTCAGTGCTGAAAGGCATTGCTGATTTCGATTGGATTATATTTACCAGTGTGAACGGCGGAAAATATCTTTTTGGACGCTTACACGCGATGGGCAAAGACGCAAGATCGCTTTCCAATGCAAAAGTCGCGGCTATCGGCAAGACCACCGCCAAAAGGCTCAGAGAATTCGGAGTTATCGCGGATATGGTGCCACAAAATGAATCAAGTGCCGGGCTTTTGGAAGAATTTGGCAAGCTCGATATGAAGAACAAAAAGGTGCTCCTGCCGCAATCTGAAATTGCATCTAAAGAGTTGCCGGATGGACTGGTCAAAATGGGTGCTATAATCAAAAAGGTTCCGATATACAAAACCGTTGACATAGATCCGGGCTCTATCGATTTTGATTATATCGATCAGATATTATTTACGAGCGGCTCAACTGTTCGTGCATTTATAAAACGTTTCGGGCCTGTTCCGAACAATATAAAATCTTACTGTCTTGGATTGCCGACATTGAACGAAGCAAGGAAACACAATATAGACGCTGAAATTATTCCCGATTAAAGAGTCCAAATGAGAACACAAAATAATACAAAAAATTTTCAAAATGCGAAAAAGGTAATACCAGGCGGAGTGAACTCGCCGGTCAGAGCATTCAAAGCTGTCGGAGCAAAACCGATATTTATCGAAAAAGCAAAGGGCCAATATCTGTACGATGCTGACGCTAACAAGTACATTGATTATTGTCTTTCCTGGGGCCCGATGATACTCGGCCATGCAAACAAAGCTGTGCTTGCAGAAGTAAAAAAAGTAATGGACAAAGGGACGAGTTTTGGTATTCCCACAAGGCTTGAAACAGAACTTGCAAAACTGATAGTCGATGCCATTGAGACCGTTGAAAAAGTACGTCTCGTAAGTTCCGGCACCGAGGCTGTTATGACCGCTATCCGTCTGGCTCGCGGGTGTACCGGGCGAGACAAAATTATTAAATTCGTAGGCTGCTATCACGGTCATGTCGATCATTTACTCGTCCAGGCCGGCTCCGGCTCAATGACTTTCGGCACACCCAGCAGCCCTGGCGTACCCAAAGACTTCACAAAACACACCATCCTGCTGCCGTATAATGACACAGCTGCTATCAAAAAAGCATTTGAGAAACATGGAAGCAAAATCGCCGCTGTAATAGTCGAGCCGGTAGCGGGCAATATGGGCGTCGTACTGCCGAAAGAAGGTTTCCTGGAAACAATTAGACAACATTGTACTAAAAATGGCAGCCTGTTAATTTTTGATGAAGTGATAACAGGATTCAGAGTAAAATATGGAAGCGCCCAGGACATTTTCGGTGTCAAGGCTGACCTGACGTGTCTGGGCAAAATAATTGGTGGCGGATTTCCGATAGGTGCATGCGGCGGAAAAACAAAGTTCATGAACAACCTTTCCCCACAGGGACAAATTTATCAGGCCGGCACACTTTCAGGAAATCCCGTTTGTGTTGCAGCAGGCATCGCAACATTAAAAATACTCAGATCACAAAAACTATACTCCGCCCTGGCCAAAGCAACTGAAAAACTCTGCGAAAACATCAGTCAGGCTCTTGAAGAAAAAAATATAGCGCACACCATAAATCAAATCGCATCAATGTTCACAATTTTTTTCGGCAGCCAGCCTGTAACCGACTATACCTCAGCGGCTAAATCAGATACCAAAAAATATGCAAAATTTTTCAACACAATGTTAAAAGCTGGCATTTATTTACCCCCTTCACAATTTGAAACCTGTTTTATCTCAACTGAACATGGGCAAAAGGACTTCGACAAAACAATTACAGCTGCTGGCAAGCTCTCGTTATAACAGTTCGCCCAAACCAATTTCTTCATCTGTCAGATAGCACCCCGGCTCCGGCGCCCATGTGTCGTCGAAATGCAAATCCGCGCGCACTCGCAAGCCGCCTCCACAGCCATCAAAAAATTTACACAGTCGACACCTGCCTTTGACATACTCCCTGCGGTTTCTCAATCCCTTCAGCAAAGGCTCATCAGGATTTGTCCATACCTCGCTAAACGGCTTTTCATGGATATCACCTAAATCGTAATGTCCCCAGAATTGATCGGGGTGCACCTTGCCGTTGAAATCAATGCAACCGATACCAATACCACTACTATATAATCCCCCTCCATTCCACTTCAATAATTCCCAAACCTTCTCTGCACGGCCGGGGTCTTCTTTAAGCAGTTTCAAATACAGATATATCCCATCAACATGATTATCAACCGTTAGTATATCAGTTTTTCTGCCCGCTTCCCTGAAGTACCTTGTCCTGGCCAATATTGTCTCAACCGCCGCCCTGCTCTCGGCGTGTTTAAGAACTTCCGATGCTATGTCCGCCCCTCTTCCGCTTGGAACAAGATGGTAAAAACAGGCCCGCTCAATAGATTCAGCTTCAAAAAAATCGAATAAAGCGTCCAAATCCTGAGCATTTTTCCTTGTCAGGGTCAATCGCAGGCCAACCCTAACCCCAACGGCCATGCAATTTCTTATACCTTGTACCGCCCTTTCGAAAGCCCCTTCGACCCCTCTGAATTCATCATTGATTCGGCCTATACCATCAAGGCTTATGCCAACATAGGAGACTCCGCAATCTTTTATTTTCTTCGCCACCTCAGCCGTTATAAGTGTACCGTTGGTCGAAATTACCGTACGCAAACCTTTTTGCCCGGCATATTCGATCAGCTCAAATAAATCCGGACGCATTAACGGCTCGCCGCCGGAAAACAATACAGAAGGCACACCAAATTGAGCTAAATCATCAAGAACGGCTTTGGCTTTGTCAGTGGACACATCATCAAATTCTTTACCAACGCCGCTGTCGTTGTAACAATGGATACACTTCAGATTGCAGTTCCTGGTAATGTTCCAGACAACGATTGGTTTTCTTTCAGATGCTTTCTTTGGAACAATCTCACCGACCCGCTCGCCAGAACCTTTTTTGCCATAGCGAAGCCAGTCGCCAGGCGTAACCTCATCACAATATAATTTACTTATATTTATCATAGTTTTTCATCCGGCGGAACGTACGCGCAAAAAGGTTCTTCGGCCATATAATTCCCCGTCACGGCATACGCTCTGCCGCGACAGCCGCCACATATTTCTCTATAGCCGCAAAGGCCGCACTTACCTTCGAGACTATCACTGTCACGCATTCTCGCAAGATCTTCACTCTTGTACCAAATCTCCGACAGCGATTCTCTGGTCACATTGCCGCAATTTACAGGCAAATAACCACAGGGAAACACGTTCCCCTGATGCCCTACAAATAACACCCCAACACCTGCCAAGCATCCTTTTGAAGAATGCCTGGAACCGCTTTTCAGCCGATTCTGATATAAACCCTGCTCTCTTATGACACGCTCGTAATGCGGGCCGCAAGTAACTTTTATCTGCAACCTTCCCAAACTATCCAGTTGGCAAATCTCAATCAATTTTTGCTCATACTCCTGCGGCGAAAGCATATCCGTTTCCGCTAAAACCTGTCCGCAACCAACCGGCACAAGCTTATTTATATGAACAGCGACGGCACCGAGAGACTCAGCAAGTTTGTAAACATCCTCCAACTGCCCAGCATTA
>CAZOPG010000085.1:0-7620 GCA_964581585.1 uncultured Planctomycetaceae bacterium
CCGATTATAGCTGCTTTTATACCCTTATCGCGATTGTCGGCCCCGATGCTGGCACCGATAGTCTTTTCCGAAACGGGCGGCTCAATAAGCCTTGCTGGCAGTGAGCCTGCATTGAGCTTGTCAACCATATCACGCTGCTCAAGTTGTCCGAATGTGCCTGTGATAATTCCGCGACTGCGTATAGCCGTACTTATATTCGGCGCCGATATCGCAACACCGTCGAGAATAATACAAAGCGGCCTCTGAATGTTTTGCTTTGTCAGCTTATAAAACAAATCGGCAGCTATTTCATCGTGCGTAAAACCGATCGCCCTTCTGCCAACATCATCCTGAGCAGGGTAAGCCTTTTTAAGCTTCCAGAGTCTTTCGCTGCTGGCTTTGTGCATACTTTCATTTTTCTGGTTGCTGGCCAAAACGTAATACTTCTCTGCGAACATGCCAACAACAGCATCTGATCTTTGCCATTCCTCAATATTCTCAATTTCCAACCAAATATATTTACTGTCTGAGGATTGTTTAGGTCCCTTAGTTTTTAACGTTTCGAGGTAGACGAGCATTTCATCTTTGTTTGTTTTGCCGTCTTCGGCAGTCGGAAGTATTCTGAATTCAAGTACGCCGGCACCTTTAAGCATCCTTTTAACATCTTCCGGTCCATCGATTCTGCCCCTTACAGGACGATATTCCTCAAAAACAGTAACGAGGTGATCGATTTCTTCGACTCGGGCCGGAAAGGTCGTCTTCAGATTTTCCAGCAGTTCTTTTCTTTTACTGGATTTTCCGGGCATATTCAGAATGTCGCCCAAAGCTGTCGTACTGAGGTTGAAGTCCCGCAATGCCGATTCAGCTTGTTTGTACTTCAGGTTCAAGCCGACCTCGGCATCGGCAAGAGAGTTTACCGCCTGTGCCCATTTGCCGCGAACCTCTATGAAGTCGCTGATAAGCTGACGCTTTTTCTTTTCGTCCAGAGACTTGGCCGGTTTTTCATCACTGGGTAAAATCAATGCGGTTTCGATAGCCTCGTTCTGTTCGTTCACATCGAAACTTGGCCAGAGGATAGCAATATTTTCAAGCTTGGAAGTATCGATCCCCGCGTCTGAAAGCGTCTGTTTGACCTCTTCTATTTGGTCGGCATGCTCGTCTCTTACAACTTGCATCGCTTTACGCGCATCGTAAGTTTCGGCAAGGGTGGCGAGAATTTCCTGACGTTTTGATGAGTCCCGTGAAAACTGTTCAAAATCAGCTGTACGCTCGGCAGGGGCTTTTGAAAGGGTGCGTCTTATCACTGCAAGGTTGATATTATCCTCCTCCAGTACACCAAGAGCATCATCTAATGCTTGTCGTTTTTTCAGAGTATCCACGCTGGATAGCGGCACCTGAATCTCTAATCGCGTATCTCCCTGCGGACGCATTACGATATTCTGAACATTGCCTGGGTCGATTCGCTTGAGGAGAATCGGAATAATTCTCTGGGCTAGATTCTTTATCTCTCCCGGCTCCAGGCCCGTACTGTCAATTTCATAAATAAGGCTGGTTCCGCCTGCCAGGTCAAGGCCGGGCTTTAAGGTTTCCTGCGGAGGCCATAATTGAAGTATCGAGACCGCAACAAAAACAAGAATTGCCAAAATACCGAAGCGTACAATATTCTTATCCATTCTTTAATTCCTAAACTGGGTTAACCGTTCTTATTTATTTTCTATAACTTTGGCTATAGCTGATGGGAGAACTTTAATTTTTGTATTATTAGCTTCATCAATCTTCAGGGTTATCTCGTCGTCTCCAACCTCAAGAATCGTTCCAAGAATACCGCCGATCGTCTGAACGCGGGCATTCTTTTCCAGCGACTGAATCATCTTCTTTTGCTGTTGCTGCTTTTTCTTTGGGCCTCGGAAAATCATAAAATAGAATACCACAAACATAAGGCCCATTAAAATAAAAGTAAACATGGGATCTTTCTTTTTAGGGGGGGGAGGGAGCGTCTGATTGGGGTCGGCCTGAATTGTTTGAGTTGTTGTTGCAGGCTCATTTCCGAGATCGCCGCCTTCGACTACTTCAGCTTCAGCTAAAATCATAAAATTGTTCATTCCGTTCTACCTTTCTCTATATTATTATTTAATTTTTCTGTTTTTCAATTATCTCTTCCGCCCAGGAGTCAAACTGGTCGGCTTTTATTTTTTGCCTTATTGTCTCCATCAGTTTCTGATAGAACCTTATGTTGTGCAATGACAATAAAATCGGTCCGAGCATCTCTCCAACGTTAAAAAAGTGCCGAATGGCCGCTCTGCTGTATTTTCGGCAGCAGTAACAATCGCACACCTCATCGACCGGCCTTTCGTCGTCTATATGCTTACTGTTTCTCATTTTCAGCATGCCGGCACTTGTAAACGCTGTGCCGTTTCTACCGTTTCTTGTTGGCAGACAACAGTCGAACATATCTACGCCGGCTCGCACAGCGGCAATGATGTCCATTGGCGTACCTACGCCCATCAAATACCTAGGCTTATCGACCGGTAACTCAGGACAAGTATGTTCAACGGTCCTTACCATATCATCGAAGCCTTCACCGACACTGAGGCCGCCGATAGCATAACCGCTAAAGTCCATTTTGGCAAGACTTTGTGCGCAATAACTTCTCATCTCCAGATCCGTACCTCCCTGAACGATTCCGAAGAGCATTTGGTCCTCTCGATTGTGTGCTTCTTTGCACTGCTGGGCCCATCGAATGGTCCGCTGAACCGCTTTTTCCAGTTGCTCTTTTTCACACGGCAACTGCACACATTCATCAAAACACATGATAATATCCGCTCCAAGCCGATTCTGTGCTTCCGTAGCAATTTTGGGGTCAAGGTAGATTTTTGCTCCGTCTATATGGCTGGCAAATTCAACCCCGTCATCGTCGAGGCTGTTCAGTGTACTCAGCGAAAAAACCTGATAACCGCCGCTGTCAGTCAGAATCGGCCCATCCCAGGCCATAAATTTGTGCAGGCCGCCCAGCTTTTCCACTACTTCGACGCCCGGACGCAGCACCAGATGATAAGTATTAGCCAACATGATCCTTGCTCCGGCCTGCTCTATCAGCTCAGGAATAATACCCCTGACCGCTCCTCGCGTCCCGATCGGCATAAAAACAGGCGTTTGCACGTCTCCGTGGCCTGTCTTAAGCAGGCCTCGACGAGCGGAACTGTTGGCATCTGTGGTGATAATTTTAAAATTGTCCATAACTTAATACTACAGCGCAAGTTAAGTTTTGGCAATCGAATTTAATCTTTGTTTGGAATTTGAGTATGGCATGTAGAGATTAACCGGGGCAATTATTTTCCTGAGACTCCGCCGGAAACGACAAATGCCATTGCCTCAGAACTGTTAACATCAATTGGCGTAACTCGGTCAGATGAAAAAATCAACACCGAGCCGGCAAAATTATATGACTGCGGAAAATAAACCGCTACATGGTCGGATAAAGATAAGAATTCCAAGTCCTTTCTTGTGATGAATCCGAGGGCCTTAGCCCCGCCCGGTGTCAGTTCAACAATAGCCGGCTTATCAAAGCTCTTTTTCTCACCGGCAAAGGCTCCTATTACATCCTTAATAGCTGAATACAGCATTTTAACTATCGGCAATTTGGTAAACATCCTGTCGATAAGTTCAAAAAGTTTATTCCCAACAAAATTGGATGCCAAAAATCCAATCAGCGTGATAGCCAGTATCGTAATGACCAGCCCTAAGCCGGGAATGGGAAGTTTCAGCAGACTGTCGAGTTTTGTAAATACAAGAATAACAGTAAAAATGGTTACGGCCACCGGCACAAAAACTAAAAGACCATTCAGGAAATAATTCAGCAGACGTTTCATTTAACTTTCTCCTTTTCGCATCACTTTGGCTAATCCCTGTTCGGAATTGATTCTGAGCTGATCCTGCCGTGCCATATCAAATCAGCTTCTTTCAAACCCTCGCACTGCTGCACTGATGGCGGCTCATAGACTATCCGGAAGGGAGAGCGTCTAAATCCATATCCGCTAATAAGTATGGCCTCCTTATCATTGAAGGAGATAGACCAGTAAGGGTCGTTAAAATCAACTGCCAACTCGTAACTTTGGTCTGGCTCTAACACATGCACATTGTCATTTTCTGGCGAAGAAGCGATCGCATCCTCATTTATCCATCGCCAGTTTTTGTCTTCACCCGACCACCATCTGCGCAGGTTATTTTCCATCTTCAGTGAAGCGCTGCCGGGCAAATCTACTATTGCTACGGGGTTTTCTGAAATATTTGTCAATATAAGCCTGGCGTTTTGTGGCTTATTGTCTTTGAGCTGTAAGTCCGCGATTTCTATTGAGATCGGCGCCCAGCGATGCGCGTTAATGACCGCTATGCCCCCGGTGCCCAGTGCGATTTGCATTTCCAACGAAGCACGATGGTCCTTGATCTTTCTTTTTTCCAGTTCCTTACCTTGGCCCTGCTGCATAAAATAAGCTTCTATTCCATAACGAACATTGATCCAGTTATTATTTTTACGATTAAGTCGTCCGCGAATAAAAAGCTGTCCCTTTTTCGGTTTTTTGTCAGAGGCGTAAAGAATATCTGCGATATTTTCATCGACAAGCGTCAGCGTTACATAGACTTTTTTATCTCTGTCTTTACGACCCTCTTTCAGAAGTTTTAAGCCGTCACGCAATTTGTCGGATTCTATATTTGATATTTCATAATTCAGGCGAACATAATCGCCGCGAAAATAATCTCTTGGGTCAATCGGAACCGTTCGCAGATAGACGGTTTCGCCTTGGCGCAAGACACATTCTCTCTGGCCGGCCATGAAGGCGAGCAAAAGAACCTGCAAAACAATAGCACCTATTATGAGTAATTTTCTCATGTATTTTCCCGCAGGGCTTTTTTCTTTTTTGAACTTACATAGAAAAGGCCCTGAACAAAAATAAGAATTCCGACTGTTACAAAGACCAAACCACGTATCGCAAGATTGTCAAACAAATCTGTAAACCTTGCAACTGTCAGTGCTGCAAGCCCGACGGAGCCTAAAATGGTCTTGGCCGCATTTGTTTCCCTGCAGCCGCTGGCCATCCTCATTAACATATGGGCCAGGAATACCAGGTTGAATACCATGATTATGGGCCATCCAAAAATTCGGCCCGGGGATAACGAATAACAACAGGAAAATATCAACAGTAATGGCATCAAAATTAAGTCATGCGAATAATATTTGAGCTTTACTTTGTTAATTATATCCCTGCCGACAATCGCACATCCTGCCAATGCGAGCACAAATGGTATTGCCCAGTAAAGTACGGTACCGAGGCTGGAAAACAGTTCGATATCTCTCATTACATCTTCTGCAATTTCTGTAAAGCAAAGTATGAACAGTGTTAAAAAATAACCCGCCATTCCTAGAAAACGATAGATTGGGCCAAAGTTTTCAAATTTGCTGAACTTCTGATGTATAATGCCGATTGCTGTATAAAGTGTGAAGAGGCTCAAAAGAGCATAAAAGGCCTGTTCATCGTAATCGGCGGCGATTACAAATAGAGTCGAAAATGCTAAAGCTAAGAGAAGCACACCGACAAGCAGGCCGTTGCGTTTAATATACGCCAATGGAAAGAGCAGAAGTAAGAGCGGGAATATGTAAGGAATGGAAGTTCCAAAAGCGACACCTTCCATAACGGCCCAGAGGGTGAATAATATGGCGGCTATAATAGCCTGTGTAACCGAGGGCATAGTCCATGCCAAAAGGGCTGTACCTATACCCCAAAGCAGAAATGCGTTTGGGAAGTGTTCTTCAATATGATATATCTGCGCGATTAGCCATATGCCCGAACCGAAAAGCATTGTGCCAATAATAGTAAGAGCTTCGCCAAGTGATTTGAATCTTTCGCTACGAAGGAAGATCGTTAAGCCGGCAGAATGTGACATAATCATTGAGCTGAAGATGATGGCCAACTTTGTGAATTTGCTCATCTCTGACCAGTTATAGGCAAAGAGCAGAACAACGCCAAGGCCTATGACACAGGCGCCTATGCCTGAAAAAACTATCATTGCCCAAGAGGAGCGTGAGGTTTTATCTTGTGGATAGAGTTGCCGAATCTTATCGGCAGTAGTTTCGTCGATAAGATTTTCGTTTATCCAATGGCTCAGCTGATTGCCAAGCCAACGAATTTTGTCATCCTGACCTCTCATGAATTTAGTCCCAACATTTGCCAGCCGCCGATGGTATCAGGTTTTTGAGGGTATTGCAAGTATTTTAAATATACTCTACCAATGCCGAAAGAGGGAATCGAACCGTTACCCTGTTGCCTTTACAATTCACATATGTTTCGTATCTATCTCGAATATCACTGGCCGATTTTGCGGGTTTGTCGTCGTCTGTCGGTTTCTTTTAGCAGCCTCTTACGAATTCTTATTGAATTAGGACAAATCTCGACAAGCTCGTCGGCTTGAATGTATTCCATCGTCGCCTCAAGACTCATCTTCCGGGCAGGTCTAACCTTAGCAGCATCATCTTTGCCAGATGAGCGAACATTAGAAAGCTGCTTAGTTTTAGCCACGTTTACAGGTATATCTTTTTCCTTGCAGTGTTCTCCCACTATCTGTCCTTCGTATACCTGTTCGCCAGGGGAAACAAAGAAAACACCTCGATCATACAAGGCATCGAGTGCATAAGCGGTTACCGGCCCGGTAGTGGTCGCGATCATAACTCCCGCCTTACGCTGAGGTATCGTCCCACGCATCAGCTCATATTTTTCAAATGTATGATGCATAATGGCTCTTCCCGCTGTTGCGTTCATCATTCTCGCATGAAGCCCAAACAAGCCGCGCGATGGTATAAAAAATTCCATATGAACAAAATCGCCGGCTCCGCTTTTGGCATCCATTTTAATTATTTCACTTCGCCGATCGCCCAGAAGACTCATCACAGAATTTTGGCAAGCCAGTGGGCAATCTACTACAAGCATTTCTATTGGCTCATAACGTCTGCCTTCAATTGTTCTCAAAATCACGTTTGGCTTACCAACGCAAATCTCATAATTTTCCCGTCGCATATTCTCCAATAGGATTCCAAGATGCATCAAACCCCTGCCTGAAACATTGAATTCTTCAGGCGTTTGGCCGGGATCTACTCTTAATGCAACGTTTTGCTTTAGTTCTTTTTGGAGCCTGTCTCCAATTTGCCGGCTGGTTATATATTTCCCATCTTTCCCTACGAAAGGGCCGTCATTAATTCTAAATGTCATACTCATTGTCGGCTCATCAACTGGAACAACCGCAAGTTGCGAAGGTTTATCTGCACAGGCGATAGTGTTACCGATTTCTACCGGGTTAAGCCCGGATATCGCACAAATATCGCCAGCCCGGGCGATTGGGACCTGTTTTCGGCCAAGGCCAAAAAACTGATGGATGTGCATGACATTTTGCTGAGTATGCAAACCTTCAGTGTCAATTACGGTAACCGGCTGACCTTCGGTTATTGTTCCGGCAAAAACCTTGCCAATTGCTATTCGTCCAACATAATCCGAATACTCCTGGTTTGTTACCAGCATTTGCAGCGGCACATCCTGAACAACTGTTGGCGAGGGAATATTGTTTATTATCGCATCAAATATTACCTGGATATTA
>CAZOPG010000086.1:0-7572 GCA_964581585.1 uncultured Planctomycetaceae bacterium
GTTGTGCCATTCATATCAAGAACTATTCCTTTTTTTCCGGAATTGATTAATTTGTCGGCGGTATCACGGAAAGGCTCAACAAAATCAGTGGTAAACTCACCATGCAACTCAACAACCGTAACATTATTATAATCCTGGGTATTTATTTTCATCGTAATATTGCTCCAACCGCAACCGTTCCATATTTAGAAAAACTACTAGAATAATATTTTTCGAGATTTTCTTCCTGAAGTATCTGCCACAGTTTCTGAAGGTTACTATTAAGAAAGAGTTGACCTATTTTTTCATCAATTTGAGTACCAAGACTGTTACGTATCTCATCAGTGGCTGCCTGTAGATCCATCGCTTCCCGATAAGTTCTCCTCGACGTCATAGCGTCAAAAGCATCTGCAATCATAACTATTTTTCCAACCAGTGGTATCTCGTTTCCTTTCATGCCGTTAGGATAACCATTGCCGTCGATGCGTTCGTGATGGCACAACACGCCAGGAACAATACCTGCCATTTGTTTAATACCAGAGAGGATTCCAGCACCAATGGAAGGATGCCTTTTGATCTGATCATATTCATCATCTGTCAATTTACCTTTTTTTGTCAGCACAAATTCATTAATGCCTATTTTACCTATATCGTGAAGCAGGCCTGCAAGATAAATCCTGTGCATTTGCTCGACGTCAAGCTCTTCGACTTCCGCATACTTTTCAGCAAGCCACCTTGAGATGAATGCCACTCTTTCTGAATGTCCCCTGGTATACGGGTCTTTTGCATCAATACTACTCGTCAATGCTTTTAGTGAACCTAGGAAAAGATCGCCGAGTTCCTTAAACAATCGATCATTCTCAATAAAGATAGCACACTCATTGGCAACAGAATTGAAAAGCTTCACATCGGTACTATCAAAATCAGGTTTGTCGATTCTGTTGGTGGCAATCATCATTCCAATTACTTTGTCACCACTATGCAGCGGCACAACAATGATATTTTTAACATTTTCCGGCCAGCTGTGTTTAAATGGAGAGTCAACTTCGCTGTCAAGCAGTGCCTCTCTATTCAATGCCAACTCTTCAAGCAATCGATCATAGAGAATTTCAAAGTCTACTTCGCTATTGTCATGTATGGCTATCACACCGGCCCCGGCACTAAGAACCAGCTTCTTTATGTCGTTAATCTTTTTTTCACACAATATTGCTATGCCCTCAACATTGACAAGATCTCCGAGATTTTCACAGGCCACCTGAAGATAATTCGCGTCAGAACGCGTCACCTGCATATTACTGCTCATCGTATGCAAAAGCATGAGCTCTTCATAAGTTTGCAACAGTTCTGCACTGACCATATCGATCTGCTGTTCAGTGGCGGCGATAAGCTGAAAATCCTCAGCGAACACAGTAAGGCACTGCTGTAGATACTTAGTGTCGGCACGGCCGAAATCTATAACATTTGTCAATAATTTATAATCTATACTGTTATTAGAACAGAATAATTGCAGACGTTCTTCATCATATGCTGCGCCGGGGCCGCAATCAATTATAACCGCGGCATCGATTGGATGGCTCCCGGACTTCAGTATATTAATCAAAACATGATTACCCGGACCGAATGTACCTGTTGTTTCCAGCTTTTGCTGGAAGGCTTGCCCGACATACTCGGCCAACTGCTCGATATCACTACAAAACCTGTTTTCGGAGCATTGCAGAATAATGGAACTTTCAGAATCGCAGACGAAAAAATTAACGCCGCAATCTGCCATCTGTTCTCCGAACTTGCTTAGTCTTTTCAAGTAGACAGCACTTACATTTTCTTCGGTGGTTTTTAACATAGTATCTTAGTTCCCATTTTCATTGTGGTCATACTGTTGCATTCTGACTCAGCACCTCTTCAACTTGACTGAGTAATTCTTTCGGGCTGAATGGCTTACTGATACATTTAGCTATATTCAGCCTTTGCCTTTCGTCTTCATCAATAGCAAAGCCTCTGGCGGTAAGCATAATTACGGGCACATCAACCATATCTTCATGTTTACGTAATTCGCAAACCATCTCCAGCCCTGTCATCTTTGGCATCTGAAAATCCGTAATTATCACATCCGGCTTGCCACTGCAGGCCAGTTTGAGACATTCATCACCATTTTCCGCCGTGGTAACCTCGAAACCATTGTTGCGAAATTTCATTGCTACGACCTGTACAATATGAATTTCATCGTCAGCGACAAGAAGCTTTTTCATGTTCGTACTCATAATACATTTCTCCAAAAAAAAATTTTATTCAGCTAAAGCGGGTTGGGCACTAGCTAATGGAAGCTCAAAACCAAAAGTGCTTCCTTTACCCTGTTCGCTACTGACAAATACACGACCTTCGTGAACTCTTTCAACGATCTCTTTGACCAGATTCAGTCCAAGGCCGGTGCCTTTGGCATATTTATTATTCGCCTTGACCCTGAAGAACTTATCAAAAATATGATCAACATCTTCGGCTGGTATTCCAACGCCGGTATCTGTAATCGTAACCCTGGTTACCCATTGAGATTCATCAACTTCCGACTTTACCGTTACCGAGCCGCCATTGGAAGTGTACTTAATGGCATTACTCAACAGATTTATTATCACCTGCGAAAGCATATCCTTATCAGCATTCACCTGGCCAATGACCACTGACGTCTGGTTGTCAATGACAATATCCTTTTCAGCGGCATAGCTTTTAATTGCCTGAACTGCCTGGCGTATCAGCAATACCACACTGACAGGCTCTTTGCTGACCTTTATAAGCCCTGATTCGATTCTCGATATGTTAAGAATATCTTCGATCAGACGATTCAGCCGTTGAGACTGATTTTGAATAATCGCATAACATTCACTTCGTGTATCTTCGTCATCCACTTCTCCGTCTGCCAGCATTTCCGTATAAGCCATTATTGATGCCAGAGGAGTTTTCAGTTCATGCGAAACATGACTTACGAAATCATTTTTTATTTGTGAGACTTCTTTTTCCCGCGTTATATCGTGCAGCACCGATACAATGCCGCATATCTGTTCACTGTCATCGAATATACATGAAATAATGCAATCGTATATCATTATTCCACTGTCGCATTGGATCTGAAGTTCATGTTTTACATGACGAGTTTTGCTTTGCCGGCTTTGTGCGATCAAATTAACTAGATGGCCTTTTTGTATAAGTTCAGCAACGGGTTTTAAGAATGAATCCTTAATCTCAAAATCAAATATCCTTGATGCCGGTTCGTTTGCCATCAGAAGCCGATCATACCCATCAGTTACAATAACTGCGTCGCTGATGCTGTATATAATCGCCTCGGTATTGTGCTTTTGCCGTTGCGAAAGCTGAAGTTGAAGCTTCAGATCCTTGACCTGGTTCTGACTATCCTTGAGCTTTTGATTGTGTTGATTATCATTCTGATTAAGCTTTTGCATTTCCAGAACACCACTTCTATGCTGATCCTTCCAGAAGTAGCCGAACCAGCCAAGACCGGCAAAACCGAGCAAAGAAACAATCAGTTTTATCATACTAAAACCACCTATCACTGTAAGCAAAAGCAGAGACACTCCTGCGACCGGCAGTGCTGCCAGAAATATATATTTTTTCTTATTCAAAAGTAGTCCTCTTCTCATCTTCTACGCCATTTTTTGGAAAAATCTTTATCTATTGCGTCAAGCATTTCCCGTTCGGTTGCATCAGCATCCACTTCCTTAAGAATTCTATCTCGGAGTTGTATGCCCTCAAGTACGTTCGGCCTGAAGGCTATTATCCAGTTAAGTTCGGAAAGCGCCTTTTCATATTCACCCTGTGAGTAAAATTTGACAGCCTTGGCATATTTATCTTCATATATCCTCGACCTGGATATCGAGCTAATCCGTTTGCGAGAGCCATGCACAATCCTGTCAACATCTTCTGTTCTTTCATTTGCTAAAGTATCTTCCGGCCTGGTGATAATATGTGGAGTAATAAGAATCACAAGTTCCTTGCGCAAATTGGTGTCGGTTGTTTTCTTAAACAGCCCACCGATTATCGGTAAATCGCCAACTATTGGAACCTGTGTAACATTATTTGTCAGATCCTCTTTGAATAGACCACCAATAACTATCGTTTTGCCATCCTTTACCATTATATTGGTCTTGACCGTAGTAATACTTTTCAATGGCAAAGTGCTGTTAGCATCAGTCTGCAATGAGCCGGTACTTAGTTCAGGATTTATCTCCATACGAATAAAACCATTATCACATATAAACGGCCTGAACTTCAAAATAGTACCGCTTACGAGAAAGTCTACAGATGTTGTGGTAGTTTGTCCCTGTGTTGTACTGGCAGTATAGCCTCTTTCTTCGCCGATATTAAGGTAGCCGGCCTGTTTATTCAAAGCCATGATTTTAGGATTTGCAAGTACGGTTGTATCAGTGATACCCTCCTGAGCTCTAATCGCAGCGGTTAGTTTGTCATTACCAATATTTGCAGTAAAGGCAGTAGCTGTTAAATTCTCCAAATTAGCCGTAAAACTAAACGAACTGTTCGTTAGACCAGCAACTTTCTCCCAATTTATGCCAAAGTTTGTAGTTTCCGACAGCGTAGCTTCAAGAATGGTCACATCAATCATAATTTGCGGCGGACTAACATCGATCTCTTTTATCATTTTTGCGATTTGTGCAATGCGTTCAGGATAATCATACACGGTAATCATATCACGCATACTAAGGGTGTCGCCACCGCTGCCAGCCTCTGTATCGGTTGCAGCTGCAGTCGTGGTAGATATTTGGCCGGTTTCACTTACCATAAGCTCCACCAACGCCTTTACCTCCGCTGCATTAACATAGTAAAGAGTGAAAATCTCATAGGTCAATCTCGACTTGTCGTCATTCATATCGGCATACTCTTCGATAGTATACACATTGATAAAATTGCCTTTTGTAACCGCTATGAATTGATTGCTTAAAACAGCATTCATCGCTTCGCTAAACGTAACCTCATATAACTGGGCAACTGCAAGAGTTCCATCCACTTTTACTGACGGCACAATATTTTTATGGTACATTGCTGCCAAAAACTGAATAGCATCTCTAACGGAAATATCCTTTTTGAAATTTATTGACTGTACCGGCTCATTCGATGAATTCTGTTGCAGTTGGCCATCATCGTTTGCTGAGGCAACCGGGGGGCTGTTCGGTTCAACCATCCCGATTCCAAGAGCCGCCGTTATAGCCACCACAAGGAGCCATACTAAAACATTTCTGTTAAAAACGTCTTTTTTAATTTGTCTGGCAAACATTCCTACCACTCCGATCTTGTCGAATCATCCTCTGATTGAGGCTGTTTTATCTTTTTGACAACAATTACACCGTCGCACTCAAGCTCAACTTTATTATCATAAATTTCGAGTACCTTGAACTCATAGGGTTGACGCTTGTACTTGAATGTAAATTTTTCCCCTACACTGAGCATTTTCCCCTCAAGAAAAACTCGACGTTCTGTGCCAACTACTATGGCCCCAAGAGCCATCTCTTTTACAGCCAGCTCAATCCTGCCAACGTCTTCACTATTACCGCCGCCAACAGCCTGAGCCGTCCAGTAATTATTTACCGACTCTCCTTCTCGCCGAAACCCTTTCCATCTATTCGAGGCGAAAACATCTTTTGTCAGAACATCGTGCCTGCCCTGGATTTGAGGTAGTTCGGCAGGAGAAAATTGCGCCTCTTTTGGCACATCGATTTTTTGTTGTGCCATTAAAAGAGCCTGCGCTTCCCGCACAGAATTCTTCTTCATAATATTCTTAACCCACAGAGAGACCATAATTACAACAAGAGCAAGTGCAATGGCAGCTTTTTTCTTTTCCGCTGTCATTTTGCCGACTATTGCTTTCCCTGCTTGATGATTATCTTCAGCTTGCGCCATTATTTTTCCTGTCTGTAATATATATTAAGTTTGGCCCGCACAAGAATCAGGCCGTTATAATCACTGGTATTACTCAGATTTACCTGTTCTAACTGAACCAGGCGGTCAAATTTTTCGAGAGCTCTGAAAAACGCGAAGATCCTATCAAATTGTCCTCTACACTGGATATCGATAGGTATGCAGGTTAACTGCTCTGTATCATATTCCAATCCTGGTTTAATACGCTGTTCTGCCAGGCCCAGACGATTCATAACATCGGCTATCTGCTGCAGAAACAAACCATGTGAACGCCCATAGGGAACTTCCAAATCATAATTTTCAACGCTTTTATGCATATTTTCCAACTGTTCATAAAGAGCCGGAAGCTGTTGCACCCGCATGGATACAGCCTGATTACCACTGAACAGCGTATCCCTCTTCTGCTTGAGGACGCTGGCCTTACTTTTCATTGGCAGATAGTGAAAAAACATAAAGCCTGTCAGCACCACAATAACAGCCGCCAATATTATCAGTTGTTGTTTTTCAGGTAATTTCATTAAATGCTTTCTATTTCAGTTCAACAGAATAGTTTGCGATGTAACAATATATCTCAAACTCACTAACCTGGTGCGTCTGAACGATCCTGTTCCTTGAAAAGCCCGGCACAACCTGACAAAAATAAGGCGACTTTTCCAGTTTACGTAAAAGCTGGGCAACCTCAGTAGCATCTGTTGCCACACCTGTTATCATTACCTTGAACCTATAGATTTCTTTATTTGCCTGTTTGTTTTTTTTCACGGAGCTACCAACGGCAACCCTTACAATCGGACCGCGTGTCGGATCATCTGATTCGACAATGCACTTTTCTTTATTTATTTCAACTTTGTTCAAAACTACCGGCCCATCTATCAGAAAACTTAGTTCAGCAAGAACATTTGAAACCGTTATCTCCGAATCAACTGATTTCAGAATACCTGCCTTTTCTCTTAATTGGTTCAGTTCCGCTTCTATGGAGTCAATCTCTTTGGTGCTTTGAATTTGAGCCACTTGAGCGTTCTGCAGTGCCGCGCACTGAGCTTCCACCCTCATTACATTACCAACAGAGAAAAAACTCCACGTCAGAATTACCACCAAAAGGCTCACGATAGCGGTATACTGCTCACGATAGTGAGTATTTCGTTTGTTTTTTTGTCTGTACCATTCAGGTAGAAAATCAAGCTCTTTCATGAATTACGCTCCTGTTCAATACAGGCTTAAAGCCTTTTATGCTCAAGCCAACAGCAACTGCCCATTCACTTAGCGGGCCTCGCTTGTCTCCTGGAAAATCAATTCTTGTTATATCAAAATCTCTTAACGGACGAATCAGTTCAACTTCGACCGCCAGATGTTTTTTCAACGCTTTAATAAGTGTTTCCTCATACGCTTCACCGCCGGCAAATACGATATTTTGTGGCCGTTCACCTCGAAACGCCACCACGTAGTATCTGAAGCACAGTGATATTTCTCTGGCCAACTCATCGATGGTTGAGCCGATGGCGTCAAGGATTGTCTGCTTGACAGAAATATCAAGGCTCTCGGCATCATTCTGCCTCAATTTGCTCCGCAGCATCGACGCCTCATCTATGGAAATATTCAACTTCGAAGCTATTTCACAATTTATTTTTTAACACTCCTAATACACCTGTTACAAGCGGT
>CAZOPG010000087.1:0-7563 GCA_964581585.1 uncultured Planctomycetaceae bacterium
GCCGTGGTCTCTTCAGTAGGCTTGCGTGCTTCACTGAGCATCTTGGCAACATCGGTATCCCGCATCGGTGTTGGTATCCCTTCGGTGCCGACAAAATCGCCCACACCTACGGTCTCCTTAATCAGGAACCATGCTTTCTCGTTTATGGTACCATCCTCGTTAGCCTCAAGTTCCATAAAGACATATCCAGGATAGAGTTTTCGTTTGTGAACCCGCTGTTTGCCGGCACGAATTCGTTTTACCTGCTCGACAGGCACGAGAACACCACCGATGACTTCTTCAAGCCCTTCAACGGTCACCTTACGCACAAGCGACTCTCTTACCCTTTCCTCCTTGTTAGAGGCAACTCTTAAAACGTACCATTGCATATAAAAACTTAAAATTTAACAGTTTAGAATTCCGTTACCGATTAAATGCCAACAACACCTGAGAAAAACAAACTAAAGCTCAAATCCGCTACTCCAAGCATTATCGCCATGAATACTACAACAATTATAACTACAAAAGTTGAGACAGCTATTTCGCGTTTTGTTGAAAAACTGACTTTCTTTAACTCACCTTCGGCAGAAATCAGAAAATCCGCCAAGCTCGGCCTGTTTATCAGCCAGTAAAGAAAAAAGGCTGCGACAGCAAAAATTCCCAGCGGCACCGCTACAGAAATCCACAGTCCTGCCTGACTGCTGATATCAAGGCTGGTATTGAGCTTCTTATACAAACTCCAGCATCCGGCAGCAGCTATAACTACACATGCCAAAACGCTATAGAGCCTTGTATTCCTGCCCTGACCCCATTTATATTTCTCTAAAAGCATATCTGTTCAACCTTAATAAAATCCGTTTTTCCTTACTCGCACTCACAATCTCAAATAATCAGGCCAGGGAGGAGTTGAACCCCCAACCTTCGGTTTTGGAGACCGACGCTCTGCCAATTGAGCTACTGGCCTAACTTATTTTTTATAACCATTGACACAACCTTTAACCTAATAAGGTTACAAAAAAACCTCAATAGAATAGTGATTTTCCTGACAATTAAACTGTATCGCGTTGAATCCGCAAACCTCTGCTACTTACGTCTTATCTTGTGAACGGTATGTTTTCGTTCACTTTTGCAGAATTTTTTTAATTCTATTTTTGGCGTACCCTGTGCAACACCTACTTCTGTACGATAGTTACGCTGCCCACAGTCCTTACATTCGAGCCAAACATACTCTCTCTTTTTCGACTTAGCCATATCTGCCTGTCCTTATTACTCCGCCTAATCAATCGCTATTCTGATGACTACTGACGAGTGAATTCTTACTCAAGTACCTTGATTACAACACCGGCACCAACCGTCCTGCCGCCTTCACGAATCGCAAATCGCAATCCTTCTTCCATCGCTATGGGGGAAATAATTTCAACTTCCATCGCTATGTTATCACCAGGCATACACATCTCAGCGGCTTTGCCTTCACGACTCTTGATAGCCAACACAGAACCGGTAACATCAGTGGTTCGAAAATAAAACTGCGGTTTGTAACCAGCAAAGAAAGGTGAGTGACGACCGCCCTCTTCCTTGCTCAACACATATACCTCAGCATCAAACTTGGTGTGTGGTGTAATGGAACCGGGCTTTGCAACAACCTGGCCACGCTCAAGTTCACTCTTTTCAACACCGCGAAGCAATAGACCAACGTTATCGCCTGCCTGGCCTTCGTTTAATGTTTTATTAAACATTTCAACACCGGTACAAACTGTTTTACGTGTTGCCTTGTTCAGACCTACGATTTCAACATCGTCGCTAATATTAATCATTCCGCGTTCTATTCTGCCTGTCCCGACAGTACCACGGCCTTTAATAGTAAAAACGTCTTCGATCGGCATCAGGAAAGGTAAATCGACAGCACGCTCAGGTACAGGAATGTACTCATCCACTGCAGCCATCAACTCGTCAATACATTTGCAGGCCTCGTCATCTTTTCCTTCACTTTCCATCGCAGCCAAGGCTGAACCCTGAATGATCGGAATTTCGTCTCCAGGAAACTCATACTTATCCAGCAGTTCCCGCAGCTCCATCTCAACCAGCTCAATCAGTTCAGGATCATCAACCTGATCGATTTTATTAAGAAAGACTACAATCTTAGGTACGTTTACCTGACGTGCCAGAAGGATATGTTCACGTGTCTGAGGCATCGGCCCGTCGCTTGCAGCCACAACGAGGATAGCTCCGTCCATCTGTGCAGCACCGGTAATCATGTTCTTTACATAGTCAGCATGGCCTGGGCAGTCTACATGAGCATAGTGGCGGCCATCCGTTTCGTACTCAACGTGGGCTGTGTTAATAGTAATGCCACGTTCCTTTTCTTCCGGAGCGTTATCGATTTCATCAAACTTTTTAACATTACCGACGCCGGCTTTATTTGCCAAACGCATCGTTATGGCTGCCGTCAGAGTCGTTTTGCCATGATCAATATGCCCGATTGTACCGATATTAACATGCGGTTTCGTTCTTTCAAATACTACCTTAGCCATTCTGTGCTAACCTCCAAAATATGCGTTTTTATTAGATATTTTTCTAAAATTTTATTTTTTATTATTATCAGCAACCACATAAGCCTTTAAGGCCTTCTGCGACCACCGTCTCCAGACCAGCCGGCCTGTTCCACCATCTATATTAGCTGCTGATGGGGCTTGAACCCATGACCTCGTCCTTACCAAGGACGCGCTCTACCACTGAGCTACAGCAGCGTTTCCAACACTGCATTTACAAACAACAAACAGTGTCGGCTCTTTAAGCAAAGGGATTCCCTGCTGCTTTATCGCCTAAGCGAACCCGTAAGTATATGCGAGTAGCTGAATAATTCAAATAATAAAATAAAAAAAATAAAACTTTTTTTTACGGCTGAATTTTGTCCCTACCCATAAAGGAAGTGAAATTTTGGAAAATTGCGAATTATTTGGGACTATTAGGCTCTGGTACAGAAGTAGGGGCTGTCCACTTCGATAATTGTTGTTGCCATAACGGGCAAGGATTTTCTATTTTGACTGCCTTAAGTGCTTTAATTAGAGCAGACAGCTCAGTTTCGCCGGCCTGATCCAAATACTTTTCTATCACGGTAACAATTACATCATCAATACCACTTAAATCCTTACCAAGAAGACGGTTATCTATCAATTGTCTTGCCTGGGTAAACTGGCCTGCCTTCAAATGCACCCACAGTATTTCACCAGTCAAAACATCTCTTTCGTTTGGATCGCTATTTTCTGTCAACAAAAGTCCGTAATACTTCGCAGCAATGGCATATTGTCCACTTTTTTCATAACTCTTTGCAAGACTTACTCTTATGGTACCAACGAGGTCTTTGGGACCTTCGTTAGTTACCTTTTTTTCGGCAATTTCGAGCAAATTCAAGATTTTCTGGCGGTTGTTTTTGGTACCGGCATCTGAAAGTACTGTTTCATATCTGTCAGTCCACTGAACTATATATGATGCCGAACAGCCCTGAGCGAGCTTTGCAATCGTATCCCAGGCAAGCTTATCCTCCTCCGTACCGGCCTGGGCTGAAGTTACTATCGCAAAGAGCCACTCCATATCATCTTGGCTGCCCACTCGTCCGGCAAGGGATATGACGGCTTTTCTTATCTTCTCACTTGGGTGGCTGACAAAGCCTTTGTCCAACAGTAATCTAAATGCCCGGCTTTGGTCAGTTTTGATAAATCCGACAACCGCTGGCTCACAAATAATTGTATCTTCATCATCAATTGCCTTGAGAAAAATATCGCCAAATATTTCTGAGGCGGTTTGCCTATAAAAGCTGTCTTGACTGCATAAACGCGACATTTCACTTAAAAGTTGGCCTTGTAGTTGCTTATTTGCCAATTCTTTTCGATAACTTTCCGCTATAAGCTTGAAATATTTCCCAGCCTGTTCTTTTTCTAATCCATTTTGTAAAAGCAACTTACGAACAACTTGGACCGCGAAGCCTGCTTGGTCACCATCAAAATATTTTGACGCAATCTCAAGTGCTTCGCTCCTTATCTGGGCGTCAACGTTAAAGTCTGCTCCCGGAGAAAACGCATAATTACAAACCTGACCGAGCGCAATTAAGAGTTCTTTGCGAACATCTGGGACTGGTTCAACCTTGAGTTGAGTGAGCAATATAGCCGCAGAATTTACATTACTCAAAAGTGAAAGCAGTTCTGCCGTCGAAAGTCTGACAGAAACCTCGTCGTCTGAAACAAGTTTCATTAGGGGGCCTGACAGTACCGCAAGCGGCACTTCAGAGCCACTTTTAAGCCATATATCAACTTTTTGAATGGCCCATAACCTTACATTGCTGTATTCAGAACCAAGATGCCCAGCCAGAAATTCTGCTTTTTCTGTGTCATTGGCAGTACCATCATAGATTTTATCTTGAGAAACAATGTAAAGCTGCTGATAATTTTTCAATTGCGTCTCAAGTTGCCGTACTCTCTCATCCTGTGCGATAACCCACTCCTTGAGTATCTCGACCCGACTCATACGTTGCAGTTTACTGAGATTTTTTCGCCAAGATTGCTCATCGGTTGCCAAGGGCAGCCAAACCTGTAGGGCCTCTTTGGCCGCGGAAGATATCTGTTTGCCCTCTTTATCAAGCAGAATAAGCAATTGCGAAACTGCTTCTTTGTCCGGCCGAATCTGAATCGCGTAAACAGCATTCAAACGGGCCTGCATAGAAAGTGCAGGATTTTCAATAATTCCCATAAGATATGACTGTACCCGACAATACGGGAAAATCAGACTGGCGCGGGCGGCAATTTTCGCTACATCGCCCTGCTGTTCTGTCAATATCACCATCAAAGGCTCGAGAAATTCATTTGGCTGAAGAATGACCTCATCCCATCCGCGAGACTGAATAATCGCATTACAAACGATCATCTGCGCTGTCGTGTTATCTTTAGCAGTCAATACCTCAAGTAATATGGCACGGGCCTGTTGATCGTTATTCCTGAGCAGCTCTAATGCTGTGTCAATCCGAATCTGCTCATCCATTGACGGATTCAAAAGAGCGGCACGGTTAATTTTCAACTGACCGGTAAGTGGGGGGCTCTCCTGAGCCTTATTTTGCTCGGCCAGGACAGAGGCTGGGCACAAACACATTATCAGCAACAAAAATGTCGTAAATTTTAATATTTGTTTTATCAATATCATAATAAAAAGCTGCCGACAGAATCGGTCATTTTGAGTATATAGTTATCAACTCGGCATTCCAAGCATATACGCTTTAGTTGAATCAATCGTTCGGCCAAAAAGAAGTAGAACTGAAAATCCTGCAGCCATTTTTGTTGACCTAACTGCAATTACAACTTACACTTATCCGCTATGAAAGCAAAGATCATAATAAACGCTGACGATTTCGGACTTTGCACAGGCGTAAACCGTGCCGTAGCGGAGGCTCACACCAACGGCGTACTGACCAGTGCAACGTTAATGGCCAATATGCCCGCAGCACCGGAAGCAGTGAAAATCGCCAAAGAACTGCCCGATCTTGGTGTTGGCCTGCATTTGAACCTTCTGGATGGTAAACCATTATCAAGCAATAAAAAAGTAAAAGTTATGTTAAATTCCGATGGCCGATTTAAATATTCAGCAATGAAACTAGCCGTCAAAAGCATGCTCAGCTACAAAATAAAAGAAGCAATTGAAATCGAATTGACTGAGCAGATTCAGTGGATACTGAGCAATGGCATAAGACCGACACACTTCGATTCACACAAACATTTTCATTGTTTCGCCTCAATATACCCGATAATCTGTCGATTAGCGAAGAAATTCGGTATTAGCATGATCCGATGGCCTTTTGAGCCTGCCAGCATCTGTTCTGCCGACTGGCCGGAGACCGCCGCCAAAGACAGAAGGCGGGCGTTCATTGTGAGGACAATGGCAAAATTAAACCAACACCAGACAGGTCGATATATAAAAACAAACCTTTTTCTCGGTCTGGCTCATACCGGCAGGATAGATGAGAAATTCTGGGCCGAGGTCGCTCGAACACAATTGGCAGGAGTTGTTGAGATTATGACCCATCCCGGTTATACTGATGGACTGAAAGCCGACGAGACGAGATTACTTCAACAGCGACGAACAGAATTAAAATGGCTTTGCAACGAAAAAACGAAAAAATGTTTATCAGATGCCGGCTACAAACTGATACACTATGGCCAGTTGCCTAAGGACACAGAATGATAGAAGAGTCAATCAAATATTCAATTGTTGTACCGCTATATAATGAAGCCACCGTTGTTGACGAGCTTTATCAGCGCCTTACAAAAGTCATGTCAGCCACCGGTGATAGTTATGAACTCGTGCTAATCGACGACGGAAGTACTGACAGCACCCTTAAGATATTGACTGTGATCGCACAGAAAGATTACCATGTTGCCGTTGTCGAGCTTAAGCGTAATTTCGGTCAAACCCCGGCTCTCGCTGCTGGATTTGACAACACCAGGGGCCGGATCATCATCTCAATGGACGGCGATCTCCAGCATCTGCCGGAAGAGATACCAAATTTCATCGAGAAAATCGATGCTGGCTACGATGTTGTCAGCGGCTGGCGAGAAAAACGCGTTGACAATCTTATTATGAGAAAAATCCCCAGCAAAATCGCGAATATGATAGCCTCTAAGGTCAGCGGAATTGACATCCACGATTTTGGAACAACATTTAAGGCTTACCGCAAAGAGGTCATTGAGGACCTCAATCTTTACGGCGAAATGCATCGTTTCATACCCGCTCTGGTTTCCTCAAGTGGTGCGCGTATCATCGAAATACCCATAAAAAATATAGACCGCCCTTCCGGAACGAGCAATTACGGCATATCACGAACTTTCCGGGTCGCATTCGATTTAATCACACTCCGCTTCCTGCTCGGCTATATCACAAAACCTCTACATTTTTTCGGCAAGGCTGCCTTATACAGTATTGTCGCCGCCTTTCTCATTTTCGCCTACATTCTCTTCGACAAGTTATATTTCAATGTCCCCATATTCGTTGGCCATGGCCCGCTCACCGCCGCTGGAGCCGTGCTGCTGATGATCGGTTTAGGCTCTGTCGCGACGGGCCTGATAGGCGAAATGGTAAGCAGGGTTTACTTCGAATCTACAGACAAAAAAATATATACCGTTCGCAAAATACATAAAAAAAAACCATCATAGAGAAATAATGAAAAAACAAAAACGAAACATAATGCCATTAATTTATATAGCTGTTATAGCATTGGCAATTATTGCCCTGCAACAGCACTTCCATATCAAGAATTTCCATGTTGTTGAGACAGAAATTCTTTACACCAGCGGCCAACCAAGGGGGATGGATTATACGCGTCTGCTTTACAAATATCATATCGGCACATTTATCAACATCCGAAGCGCTGCAGAACACCGGGAACAAAACTGGTACAACGAAGAGCTAATCTGGATGCGGAAAAACGGTGTCAACTATATTGAACTGCCGATTGAAAAACGGGATCTTGCGTCAGGATTTCCAGATGCGCAGACACAGAAAATTTTTCTGGAAATCATGGAAGACAAGTCCAATCTGCCGGTA
>CAZOPG010000088.1:0-7526 GCA_964581585.1 uncultured Planctomycetaceae bacterium
CTCGATGGAATTTAAACCGGGCCGCCTAAAAGCGAGTTTTTAGAGCGGACTCAAAATATCAAAACATAATTTTCGTATATTCGTAGGTATATAGCAGACCCAAAGAGGCCGTTTTCCTATCTCCTTTATAAAAAAGGAGTTAGTTGTACACATAGTTGTCTGGAACCTGTGAACCAGGTGTTTTTAGACCGTTTGTGCAAGGCGAAATTGTAACAAAATACTTGTTAAATAAAAAAAATAAAAGTTAAAGAGCAAAAATATTTTGAGCAATAAGTCAGGTGTTTCATGGTAGAAAAGAAGAATAATTCGCTTAAAGCCGAGCAAATTGAGACGGTTGAACCTATAGGCAAAAGGGTTCTGATTCGTAAGGATGAGGACAAAAAAGAAACTAAAGGCGGGATACAACTGCCCGACAATATAGAGATTCCCACGATAACCGGGCGTATAGTGACGATATCCACCGAAGTGGAAAATACCCCAGAAATACCTTTGTGCCAGTATGACAAGGTTCTATTCAACCCCAAAGGTGCGATCCCGGTGGACTTTGAAGGTAATAATCGCCTGTTTGTGGTTGAGGTAGAGAACATTGTCGCGGTGTTCAGGAAAGCTTAGCAGGTGCAAATAAAAAAGCCGGGAGCTTTTTCGCCGCCCGGCTTTTCCTAATAACCTTCTCGCATAATTCCGGGGACCAGGAACAATTTTCTTCCCCTACAAAGGTGTCGTATTTATCATTTGCGTTTATATTTTTTCGCTTTATTATGAAGCATCCAAGCGCCGCTGACAAGCAGAGCGACTGTAGCAGGCTCTGGAATGGGGTCGGGATCGGGGTCAGGGTCTGGATCGGGCTTAAACGAACCGCCACCAGAACTGCCACCTGTAGAAAAATATTGTGGGGTTGAAATTTCCGGCCCAAGTGATGGCGAACCCGGGTTGGCAGAGAACTCGAACGCGACACGCTCAAAAACAGCGATGACTATCTTGGGGCCATCAACAGCAACAGTTGTATTGTTACGCGTCGGATCACTGACATTACCAAGCCAATAAACAAACTGCCAGCCTGGATTGGGAACCGCATTGAGATTTACTACCTTGTCAGCGGTAAAACTTTGAACCCCCATGCCAGGGTTTATTTTTCCGGCTCCAGTTGGACTTTCCTGTACCAGAATTGCATAGCCGCCCTTACAATCGCCCGGTTTAACAGAAACAACTGTTATTAGAAATAGTACAACAACTGAAATATAAATTATCTTAGTTTTCACAATAGTACCTTTCAAAAATCTCAGTTCGTGACTACCTTACCCTGGTGTCATTTTGATGATTCCCTGGGTCGCCGGCGCGCAGAATCCCTGCACACTGTAAATAGAGTTCTCACCATTACCGCCGAGTTTTCATTTCCCCCAATTTAGAGCTTTCGCTCCCCCATTTTGGAGTTTCCATTTTCCCGTTTAAATAAAAACATCTGACATCTAAAAAACCAATAACTTTCAACTTATATTTTTACGTTTATATTACAGTACTTTCATTTTCCTTTTTTTTATTGCAAAGGGGATTAAACTACTGAACAAGATTATAGTGGTTGGTTCTGGGATCGGGCTCGGCAACTTGCCAAGTGCTCCTCCAGCAACAATTCCATAATGATCTATAGGTTCGTGATCACTGCTAAATAACAACACTTTTGAATATTGTCCGACACCAATCGGTGCAGCAAAAAAAGCGAAACCTGCTTTTTTTGCCGGCGAACCTATAAAATTCATAAAAATCGTACTGCTTATACCTCCTGCGACAGCATAAGCATAAGTAGAGTCTTCCCAGGATTGGTCTGTTGCCAAGTCAATAGCACCTAGCTTTAGGCCAACTGAGAAAAAATCTAAACTGATATTCGAGGAAGTCCCATTAAAAACCTGATAAGCATATATATATTTAGTTTCGAGCCCTAGTGGGACATAACCGGAATACTTACCTTTGTCATAAACAGCATAATCAACAGTTGCTTCTATCTTAGTTCCATTACTGAGGTATTCTGAAAATGATGCAGTGCCCTTGTAGCCAGAAATCGCATTTAAATCTCCGGACAGAGATGTCGCTCCGGCCACACCAACAAGATTGCCCGCAACAAGCAGTAAAAACAAATTGTCAAAACATATCTTCATAATGATCTTTTTACTCTTCACAGCTATTCCTTTCTCTAAACTTTTCGACAAAATCACTGGTCCATAGACAGACCATCCCTGTCACAGTTTACGGAGAACTTCGCCATTATTCTGGCGCACACCATCTCCACGCGCTATTTGAAGAGTTTTTTCCACATCCCCATTTTAGAGTGACTATACACTCCCGGCGTACTCACAATTTACACCGGCATTACAGATTTATATCAATTTTATTTACTCTTAATGAAAAAATGAGCACAACAAAAAACATAACCACCATACAGAATACAAGCTATTTGCTGCCGCTCTTCTCCACCCCATTTAGGAGAACACTAAGTTCAGGCTTCATTAGAACAAATTGTTTTCCAAAAGTCAAGAACTTTTTTGGAATTTTTTTGCGACCGCCAAGCTACGCTCGATAATATTTATGTTTAGGTGGTGTTCAACAGTCTTTTTACTGTATTTTTAAGACGATTTTTTTTTTAGAATCGGCCAATCAGGCCTGAACAAAACGTCTGATATTACGCAATGCCTGACGAAGTCGATTCTCGTTTTCAACCAGAGCGATTCGCATAAAAGTCTCGCCGTTTTCACCAAATGCCCTTCCCGGAGCAATAGCAACGTTAGCGTATTCCATCAGGTCCATAGCGTAATCGATAGAACCTTTGCCTTTTAAGTGTTCTTGGGGCACTTTCGTCCATACAAACATCGAAGCACGCGGCTTTTCAACCTCCCAGCCGATTCTGCTGAGTCCCTGGCAAACTACATCCCGCCTTGACTGATATATTTTGTTCTGTGCAACAATATCGTCACCACACTGTCGCATAGCGATAATGCTGGCGATCTGGATAGCCTGGAAAATGCCATAATCGTAATAGCCTTTTATTGTCGCCAGAGCGTCGAGCATAAACTTATTGCCTGCAACAAAACCCACTCTCCAACCCGCCATATTATAAGGCTTACTCATCGTGCTAAACTCCACTCCGACTTCCTTGGAACCTTTTACCGAAAGAAAACTCGGGGCCTTGTAGCCGTCAAAACAAGTTTCTCCATATGCAAAATCATGCACAACCGCAACGTTAAAGCGTTTGGCCAAATCTACAACCGTCTCAAAAAATCCTTCGTCCACTGTCATCGCTGTCGGATTGTGTGGATAATTCAGGATCAGCATTTTTGGGCGAGGATAAAGTTTTTCACAAATGGTTGCGATATCGTTGAGAAATTCCTGTCCATTTCCAAGCGGGACACTAACAACGTTGGCACCTGCCAAGGCTACGGCATAAATATGAATTGGAAACGCCGGATCGGCCACAATGGCAGTATCGCCGGGGCCAAGCATTGCCAGGCAAAGATGGCTGAATCCTTCTTTTGAACCGATACAAGCTAAAACTTCTGTCTCCGGGTCAAGCTCAACGTTCCATTTGCGGCCATATTTTAAACTAAGCTCTCTGCGAAGATTAAAGATACCTTTCGATGCGCTGTATCTCTGGTTTCGGGTATCCTGAGCGGCCTCGCATAATTTATCGACTATAACCCTCGGTGTAGCATCAAGTGGATTCCCCATGCCAAGATCTATAATATCGATATCCTGGCGGCGTTTGGCAAGCTTCAAAGCGTTTAGCCTAGCAAAGAGATAAGGCGGAAGACGCTTGATCCTCTGTGCAGGTTCGATCTTAAACTCAGACATTTTATTTGCGCTCCAACGTATTTCAGGTTTTCATCGAATCAAGTTCAATAAATGAAATCGGCAGGAAAATGAATATGGGTATCCAAGCCCACAATTGGGGGACAACTCTGCCGAAGAATGCCTCCGGGGCTATCATTTTACAGACAAAGGCGGTGATGTAGCAAAGACCAGTTATGGCAAAACTAATCATAATTGCAGACTTCATTGCTTTTGGATCTCGGCAGACCAGAATCGGCAGACAGACCATAAGCATTATTAAATTGATTATGGGGTCGGTAATTCTGAAATTTTTCTGAGCATAAAGCCTTGGCAGATCTTTCGGGCTTTGTTGCGCAAGCCTCATCAGATCGTAAGAACTAAGCAGGTCCATGTTGGCGGATTTTCTTCTGACGGGTATATCTTTTGGGGTAAGGTCACTTTGATAGAAATCTATCGCCTGTGACTGGCCTGCTCGTTGCTGTATCACAGCCTGAAAACTTCCGTTTTCCAGAACCCACCCGCCCTCCTGAGCATTATATTTGGCAGAGCTGGCCTGAACGATGCCGGTAATCTCCCACTTTAACGCACCCTCATCCCGAGCACGAGTGATAATGATGGGCTTGCTAATCGACTCTTCTCTAACCTTGAATTGCGTTGAGCAGAACAGGCTTCCCTTCTCATCCGAGATAAACCACATGTCATAGGTTAATTCGTCGGTAACAGCATCCTGAGATCGCACAATCTTATCAGCGAGCGGCGGTATTAAAAATTCCTGATCGATAACCAGAATACCCGTAAATAATAGCGCCAGAAATACTATGGGAGCAATAACACGTTTAAGGCTTACGCCTGAGGTCATTATTGCGATCAACTCATTGTTTCGCGTCATTTTGCCGAGCGAGAAGGAAGCGGCAACAACCGTTATCATTCCTGCGAAATCCCGAAAATAAATGGTACTTTGCACAGAATAATAACTTAATATATTTGCGAATATTTGCCAGAAAGTAAGGTCCGCCCTCTCGGTAAATTCGTCAAGATTGACAAACATGTCAATCATCATTCGCAGCCCAATAAGAACTGCAAAAGCTATCGAATAACCAATCAGGAAATTCTTTGCGACATATTTATCTAATGTTTTCATTTTTGTATTTTGTAATCAGGTTCTTAATAATTTTCGATAGAGCCAGACGGTAAAAACCAACAGGACACCCAGCCCTGCCCACTTGAATATTATCCCGCCATCTGGGCCAACGGTTGAAGCCTGGTTTCTGGTAAGGTTCTTTCCCATCATAATAAAGACGAGCAAAGCCGCTGCAGGTATAGCACTTGTTCCGAATGCCGTAAGCAGGTGTCCTCCCTTTAGCCTGATTCCAAGTCCGGCACCAATCAGAATCAGTATAATACAGCCTATCCCGAAAACAAGCCGAGAATGCATCTCAGCCTTTATCTCAGCCAATGTTACTTTGATCTTTCTGTTCATTTCGTTTTTCATAGCTTCCAGTGATCTGCTGGGCTTAGAAAGATAACTATGCTCCCTGACCGTAGCAATAACATCCTCGCCGAGTTTGGCACTGACATTATCGGGAAGTCTCAGCGACTGTACCACATATTGCGAATCTGTAACTTCCATTCCGGCATCGACCCATCTGGCATTTGGAAAAGTCATCATCAGTTCCGAATCAGGCTCTTTGTTTGGGTCATCGGCGAGTTGAAGTATAGCTCTGGAACCTCGAAAGCTGTGTTGCATTTTTTCTGTTTTCCTATCAAAAACAAAAAGCTCTACTCCGCCGGAAAATTCTATCGCGTTGTCATCCCGGAGAATAGAATCGTTGCCGGTAAAACTTATAATCGATTCGTCATTGAAAAGCTGATAATGTGCCCGCTCAGATTTTGACAAGGCCGAGTTGACATCGGCAAACAAAAGCTCCGCGGTAAGCCGTTCGTAAGCCTTATAAGCTTCCTGAGCAATCGGATCGTAGTACATAGGATCGTTGCGAATATTATTAATTTCCTCACTACTCTTAAACTCCACGTTATCTTTCATCATCGAGTCGATTCGACCCAGGACCGATATCGAAGTAAAAGAGACTCCGCCATCGGCATTCATTTGAAAGGCATTGCTGGCAAAAACGGTAATAGTATTGGCTTTTTTGCCAGTACCAAATATTACTTTGGCGCTCTCGGCGGTAATTATCTTCCTTCCATATTCGTCACCGGAATTCTCAACGATTACCACTCCACTAAGCATACCGCTGTCAACATCGACGCCATCGGCAGAGATCTTAAAGGTCCCTCCAGGTGGACTGTAATAGCCGGCCCGGGAAATATTTCGGAACAATATCTGTTTAGCATCGGCGCCTACCGCTCTTTGTGCCAGCCCGATGAATGCCGGCATCACATGAAAGCTCAGGAGCAAATTGGCGATGGCAACAATAATCGCCAGAAAAAGACCGGGATATACGACCATCGATACACTTACCCCGCTGGCTCTGCAGGCGTCAAATTCGTTATCGCTGGAAAATCGCCCGTAAACGAGAGCTGTGGCAAACAATGCAGATATCGGCAAAACGAATGTCAGAGCCACAGGAACAAAATAGGCCAGAAGATGCAGAACCTGCCGGGGCCCGACGCCATACTCCTGAACAGGGCGCAGAACGCTACCAAGACTCATTATCAGCGTAAGAGCCAGAGTCGTGAGCAAAAATATCTTAAGAAGCTCACGAAATATATATCTGTGTAATATAAATACCATATTAGCTAACTCGACTAACTTATCTAAAAGTACCTACAGTGGATATTGTCACCAAAAATCACCGATTTGCAACAAAATAATTGGTTCTACTTTTTTTACAGTTTTGTATCGTCCTGGGCTACGATTAGCATCAAGGTCCCAATCGGCGAGCCCTTGGCTTCAAAGGTCTTTCCGGATTCCGAGACTATATTGAAATTGAGCTCATATTTTCCCGGCTCTTTGGGTGCGGTTATCTTCTGGGCTAAAATTATTTTCTCGCCTGGTAGGATGTTCCTTCTCGGTATTGGCGTGTAAGGACCCAACAGTTTGAAATCGCTGCCCCTGTTAACGGCTTCGCCGAAATATGCAAACAGTTTGAATTCATGTCTTTCAGCGGGCATCACACTATCTGAACCATTGGTTATTCCCACCTGCACAATGCGACCCTGACCGGGCGAAAGGACAACCTGCTCAGGCAGAGAATAATTTACAAAGAAGTAATGATGATAAGCTTGATAAACTCTCTCAGCCCATTCCTTGAACCTAGGCCAAGTGGGAACAATCTCATTTTCTCGGCAGTGGTCCTCAAACTTTATGAAAAGATCGCTGATGTGAACATATTTATTTTCTCGCTTCCGCTTCCATGGGCCTGGTGGAACAAAGCTGTGACGCCTAGCCTTGTAGTAACCTTCGCCCCCCACCGCCATCGCAGACAAAGCAGCAGCGGTACCACTGCGGTCAATACCGCTCTGGCAGTGGATTAGCATCGGCTTTTCACAGGTTTCCATCTCCCTGATAAATTTGGACAAAAGATAACTCGGCGGCATGCTGTATGCGCTCCAATGTATTGATATGTGCCGGACGTTCATCTTTTCGGCGATCGCTATCTCTTCGGCGGTCTCGACGCCGGTGTGGCCGCGAAGATTATACCCCTACCCATTGTCAAGACAAAAAACCGGTTCTTTTAAGGTGGACTCAT
>CAZOPG010000089.1:0-7467 GCA_964581585.1 uncultured Planctomycetaceae bacterium
AAAGCGGGCTGATAAAAACAGCGAAGCGTTGCGCTTCAAATTAAAATTCAAGAAACATAAGATACTCATTGAAAACATACCGCTGGTTGATATGGATGTTTCCCTCTGGCCTGAAGCACGTTTGTTTAATCCCGGACATTCAATTGAAGCGGCCTGGTTTATTTTACATCTGCTCGATTTTGTTGAGGATGCAGAGGCTGAAGATATTGCATATAAAGCTCTGAAAGGGTCCTTGGAATATGGCTGGGATAATAAATATGGCGGGCTATACTATTTTATGGACATTGAAAACAGGCCGACTCTGCAACTGGAATCTTCCATGAAACTCTGGTGGGCACATACCGAAGCTATCTATGCTTTGATTTTGGCATATTCAAAAACAGGTGAGAAAATATGGCTTGACTGGCTGGAAAAAGTGCACCAATATACATACAGTCATTTTGTGGACAACGAAGTTGGCGGTTGGTTTGGCTATTGTGACCAACAGGGGAATTTGACACATACATGTAAAGGCGGGAATTACAAGGGCTTTTTCCATGTACCACGAGCTTTATTTTCATCTTGCAAAAAGTTGGAAAAAATAATATCAACAAACAAAGTAGAATGAGGTCTCACCAATGACAAGTAGAGAGATTGTTGCGAAAACTATTCGTTTCGCAAGCCCTGAGAGAATGCCGTACAATTTTCCAGAAAAGTACGGCACAGATTTTGCTTTTACAAATGTGAATCCTTCGCCGGACGATCGCCCATTGGGCAAAGGTACTGCCACAGATGAATGGGGAGCGGTTTGGGACAATATTGGTATTTGCAAGCTTGGTGAAGTCAAGGAATTCCCCTTAAAAGACTGGAAAGATTTTCATAATCTCAAGATACCAGACATCAAAGATTCACAGCGTTGGAAAATTCTCGAAGGAGTAAGAGATACTGCAGGCGAAAAATTCCTGTTAGCCGGTGGAATATCCATTTATGAAAGGGTGCACTTTATCAGGGGGCTTGAAAACACATGGATGGATATTTATCGGGCACCAGAACAATTGTGTAAACTTATCGATATCCTTGTTGAAATGAATCTCTACACAATCGAAAAATACGCTCAGGCAGGTGTTGACGGATTAATTTTTTGTGATGATTGGGGCCTGCAGGATCGGCTTATGATATCTCCTGATAAGTGGCGTCAGATATGGAAGCCGCGATACAAACGCATTTATTCCGCTGCTCACGAGAGAGGAATGTACACCTTTTTGCACAGTTGCGGGTATATCGTTGACATCCTCGATGATCTTATAGAAATAGGTCTTGATGTGATTCATATGGATCAACAGATGAATATGGGGCTGGAACTTCTTGGAAGTCGTTTCGGTGGACGTATCACTTTTTTCAGTCCGCCGGATATTCAGGCCATAATGACTAAAGACACATTAGACGACATTAGAATATATTGTGAAAAAATGGTAAAAACTTTGGGTCGACCAAGCGGCGGATTTATCCCAAGATGGTACGAAGACCCTACAGGTGCGGGCCATAGTCAAGAAGCTATTGACACAATGTGCAAAGAGTTCCTGAGAATCAAATCTTTTTATGCGTAATTATTTTAACGGTTTGTTGTTGGTTTCGTCAATTAAGGTTAAATTTCAGATCACATAGCTACCCAAAGGCTGTTTGCTCTCAGGAGAAACACTGCCGCCTAGAACATTCTTGACAGACCCAGGTGAGCCATACCGTTTTTAGATGTCTTTGAGGCCTTGTTCTCTTTGAATATTCTTGGCTTTACGCTCCAATTTTTCTTTATATTTTTGTCAGTGCTCAGGATGTATGTATTTCCCTCTGCAGTATCAAAAGAAATAATATCCTCGCTGGCGGATTGCGTTATGGAATCGTCCCTGAAAATATATACCTGTTCAGTTCCCCAGGGGTTTTTTACTTCACACAGATTGCCAAGCAGGCTCTTAATAGCCACCCATTGCACCTGTCCGTTTTTTATCTGAGAAGATACGACAAAACCCCCGACAGCGTGGAGGGTAAATTCGCCGTCCCACTTAAAAGCGGGCGCAATCCTGATTATTCCATCGTAGCTCTGGAGCAGCATCTCATTTATCGCACAGGAGGACACCGACATAGATTCACTTTCCATATGTCTGTAGGGCCAGGCTGCGATGTCGAATTTCGTTTCATCACGGTCCGCGTCAAGTACCTTGTTTACGCCAAAGTAAAACAAACCCTCGTACTTGGTCCTCTCTTCACTATTGGCACGCCAGAAACCATTGCAATAGATTTGCCATTTGTCAGGCCTATCCTCAAGCAATGCCATCGCCTCTTCAGCCAGTCCCAGTCTGGCAAGAACTATCGACGTTGGCTCCCAACCTATAATATCAGGGCTGTATGCCTTTACTGTCGATACGCAGGATTTAAATAGAGAACTGTTTTCATCGCCCAGACCACAGATTTCCGTGGGAAATACCGGGCAAAATTCGGCATTTAGAAATGTAGCGTCCGAGAAGGGCATAACAGGATACCTGCATTTAAGCTCGGGCGGGGTCAGAACAGAAGGAATAACATCATTCCAGTCTATTTCAGAATTATAACCTTCGGGAGAATAAATTCTCGAAGTCGTAATATCACCATCCGTAAGCCTTCTGCCAGCGGCAATTATTTTACGGGTTGGAACATCGCTCCCCATAAAAGCACCAACTTTCAGCTTTAATGCTCCATCTGATTCGGATATAACCTCTTCAGGAGCCTGCACTGTTATCAGGGGGCAGAGATTCTGCGCAATGTTTTTCCATCTTTGCATCTTTTCACCAAGATCAACTCCCAACTCCTCAGCAGCTCTGGAAGTATTCTCGAAAAGAGCTTTGGCTGTCGAAAGTTCAGTTACAGCATCTTCGACCAAATCTTCGACCATGGCCCTGCCCTCATATGGCGTCCCGCTTTTGGCGTGATAAAAACCATCGGCTCTTTTTTCCAGCAGAGATTCAAAAAACTCGGCCGCCTTTGTCATGAACGGCAGTCCCTTTTCTCGAAGAAAAATCTTATCTCCTGTATACCTGTAATATCTCCAGAAATCCATCGCTATCTGCCCGACCGGAGTATGGTTATAGTCCTTATCGCCTTGGTCGTTGTAACCTCTGCGATCAGTCACATCGGCAATATACGCTCCGTCTGTGCCAAACAACTCCTTTGCGTCGTGGATTGCGTGAGGCAGGCTTTCGAACCTGAATTTCAGGTAAGGCAATAGCAAATCGTGATGGCCTGCTGCATGCAACGGCCAATAGAGCATCTGTTGGTTCCAGTGGAAATAGAAACCCCAGGGATGTACGTCTCTGTTCCACCCCCAAAGACCATTGACAAAAGTCGCAGGCCAGGCACCTCTCTGGGATGAACCGGCGTAGTACATAGTCAGGTACCAGAGGTTCTCCAGATAATCGTTAGGAATATTTATATATGATTTGCTCCAGAACTTCTTCCAGAAATCCTGATGATCAAGCCATAACTGCTCCTGACCTTCTTCTGCGATAGTTGCGAACGTCTGCATTACAGCTTCCTTAGCAGTGCCCTTTTCCGACGGTGAAGAAACAGAGAGCAAAAGTGACCATTGTTTTTTAGAACCCTCCGATTCAATCTCGTACTTAGCTTGCCTTGAATGAAGCCTTTTCGAGGTTGATTTTGTGTCGTTCTTTGGGAAAACTCTGCATCCTACAGCGAATTGGCCGCTCGTTAATTGATGAGTCAAAAATATATCTTCTTCCTGCACAGATACATCTGTACCGGCAAGGCCAATTGACGGATCCCTTCTGACTTTTGCATACCAGTGGAAAAATGCTCTGCTGCCCCATCTCTCGAGAAAAACATCATGCGAAATATTCTCGCTGAGGTCTGTTTGGCAATTGATAACCAATGCTCCTTCAGTCGCGCTTACATAAGCGCTAAAGTTCAGCTTACCAAACGGAGTAGATGCGAATATCCGTACCTGTGCCGAGGCAAGGTCAAGCCTGCACTCAAAATCCTTCAGATAAAATAGGTCCATCAGGGGTACGCCGAAATCAATGATGAGTCTGCCTGCATGGCGCAGCGTCGTGGACTTATCTTCTTCGTCACTATGCCAGTTACGGAAACTATCAAATTCGGCGTCATCCCATAAATCACACTTGTTTAAGGCAATTATTATTCTGCTAGGTTCGCACCAGAGAAGGGCCCCGACATCACCGTTACCTAATGGAACACCCTGCATCGGATCGCCCGGCGGCGATAAATATACCAAGTCATGTTGTGTTATACGCTCAGGCCAAGCCAATTCCCATTCGCCTGTTTTCAGGTTAAAAGCAGATTCCATATATTCTTTCCCATTTAACCACTTAAACTTGTATGATCGATTCCATAATGTTGGCAGTATTTTTTAAACAGGCCATGAGCTTGCGCATAGCAGGAGTTGGGGCTCAGGAAATGAGAAAATTCAAAGGTTATTGCTTTATCGATTTTAGCTTCGGCGGAGGCCTGAAGTTTCAGCGATAGTTTCTCCCAATTGATTGGTAAAAACTTGATCGGCATATCCCGATCAAAAGTTTCTGAGTTGGTCCAGCACCTCAGACCATACTTTTTCGCCAATGTTTTGTTTATATGCAAAAATTCAGGCAATTCATGGAAATCAACATGACCGTCCTGAAAGGCAACAATATCTACAGCGCCTGAAATGCCGGCAAAAATTTCGCCCCATTCTTTTTCATGTTCTTCAGGGGATATTCGTGTTTGTGCCTCGATCTCAGAGCTGTATTGCGATACCGCTTTGATTCCTTCGATAGCCGGCGAAATCAAGACAGGCAACCCGCCGGATACACCTTTACAATGTTTACCTAAAGAAGCAAACATGTCAATGATCGAGCCTTTTCTCCTGGTAATTTCATGGCAAAGGTACCATCCCTTGAAAGCAGGGCTTTTTCCATAGCGATGCCAGGCTTCGTCAATCACTTTTCGGTTAATATCAATTTCTTTTTCATAATCGCCTGAGACCCAGTACGCTCCGGAATCATAAATTCCGAAATAAAATTCAAATTCGTATTTCTCAGACAACTTCAAAAACATTTCTACTAAATCTAAAGATGGTTCAAATGCTCGTTGTTTTTCTCTCAGTATTGCCGAGGGATACGATATCCATTGCCTGAGACCGCAACGAATTAATATCACCGTGTCGATTCCAAATGTTTTCATAGCCTGAAAATCACGATCCCACTCAGCCTGGCCCCAATTCTGTGAGGGGATATCATAAGTAATTTCATCCAAAAATGTGCCGGATATCTTAATCTGTTTCATATTGTAAAACCTCAGATTGAAAACAAAATTATGGTTCCAGTGATTTTACGATTATTATTATTATTTTCAACTGTTTTTGCCATTTCAGCAGAAATGGATGAATCTATCTTAAAAACCCGTTTTTTTGTGTTGACAGTGGGTAGGGATGCAATTAATAAAGGAATTAAAAATCAGATGTTGTCAAAAATGAGGGTTGCAAAATGAAAGCTACGATAGAAGAATATGGAGACTTAGTAACCGACCGAAGGACTTATGGTCCTCTGGATGAAGTTGTGGTGAAGGTAAAAGGCAGGGAAAAGGGTGATCAGAAATGCCGAATATCCGTATTTGACAGTGAACTGAAGCCATACTTCAAGGCTGCGTTTGATCTCAATAAAAATCGGGGCCGAATAACATTCCCCGTTGGCGGTTCTCTTGGAGTTCACCGGATATTCCTATACTTTTCCGGCTCTTCCAGTTACAGCCGTTCTATCAATTTTTTGGTGGATTGTGAAACCTCTATCGAAACGGGGAACTCTTCTTATGACAGCCTTTATCCCATAACAAAAGAGGCGATGCTCCTGGGTAGAAGAGAATTCTCCAACACCAAAGGCAATTTCGTAGGCTATATTGCAGGGGACAGTGAAACTGCTGATGGGTTATTTGTTAATGGAATATGGTTAAGAGATTGGATTTACCAGTTGCCCGCCTATAAGTATTGGGAAAAAGAGCTTACCTGTGGTTTAGATCGTTTTTTTGAAGTCCAAAAGCCTGATGGCAGTATTCCAGACGGTGTAGAACAGAGTGGAAAAACCTGGAGAATGGTGGTAGAGGCCGATGTAGAATATATTCTGGTAAAGGGAGTGTACGAGACATGGAAACTTACAGGCGATGACAGTTGGCTGGGGCGGGCTATGCCTTTCTTAGAAAAAGCTCTCAAGTATATTTGCACCGATAAGAACCGCTGGGATAAAAACAACAGATTAGTCAAACGCGGCCACACCTGCGACACATGGGATTTTGATATTGAACTCACGCATGAATCTATAGGCCGATACCCCGTTGTCGCTACCTGTGACCAGACTGGATACTATTTTGCCTATAAGGCAATGGCGGAAATGTATGAAAATTTGGATAAGCCAAAAAAAGCTAAGGATTATAAGAAAAAAGCTGCCGAATATCGCAAGCGAGTCAATCGCCTGCTCTGGGACGGCAGCAAATACCTCCACCACTCCCATCTCGTGCCTTTAGACCACAAAAATTTTGACGAGTCCGAGCAGTTAGCCATGGGCAATACATGGGCAATTACCAGAGGCCTTGCCGACCATAAGCAGGCGGTCTCCATAATAGAGGAGTATAAAGACCGGCACAAAAAAACAAAGGACGCTTTTCCCTGGTGGAGTTTGCAGCCTGGCTATCCTGACGAATTAGAATATTTTGGTAAATTATCTTACTGCAAACAGGGCGGATATGCCAATGGAGGACTTATGCCCTGGGTAGGGGGCGAACTCTGCCTGGCGGCTTTTGAAAATGGCATGGAAGATTATGCGATTAAACTTTACGCCCAATACATCGACCACTTAGAGCGCAGCGGCAATCAGGTACAGGTATGGTACTGGCCGGATGGAACTGCTGGTTTTCGAACGACTAATGAGGTTCCATATACTGGTTGGGGAATGGCTCAATGGCTTCAATCCTTGGTAGAAGGACTTGCCGGCCTGAAAGATGAAAGCGGTCTGATGAAGAGAGTAAAAGTTTCTCCGCGTTGGACGGTAAGCAGACAGAAAAATGTCAAGGCAATAGCTCGCTACGAAGCAAACAAATCCTATTTTGCCTATAGAATGAAAATAGAAGATAAGAAGATAAGCATCGAGTATGCCGGCTCTGGGAAAAGGGCTAAGTTCAGCGTACTTATGCCTAAAGGCAAAAAGGCAAAAAAAGTAGTCAGCAATGGGAAAAGCCTGAAATTTAAGGAAGAGAAAATTGAACAAAGCACCTATTTGAACTTTTCACTCCAAATAAAAGGTGTTAACTCGATAGATATCTTCTATGCCTGACCAGGATGAATCGGAAATGGCTAACGGATTGGCGTTAAAGAACCCCAGCAAAGTATTGCCGGGGCTAAATGGCGTTGTGGGGAAGTGAGCTGTCAAAACAGTTCTTGAATGAGGTGGAAATCACGGT
>CAZOPG010000090.1:0-7467 GCA_964581585.1 uncultured Planctomycetaceae bacterium
ATAGAAGCTATTACAGTATCGCCTGCACCTGTTACATCAAAAACCTCTTTTGCAACAGTTGGAAATTTTTTCAATCTATCATCATAAGTTGCTATTCAATCTTCTGAAAGAGTAATAAGAGAAATATCAAGTTCAATTACCTGTTTATTATTTATTTGTTTGATGTCAAGATTTATTGGGTCGCTAAGATCAGGACTGAACAGTTTAGCGTTCTTTAGAGTTTTTGCAGTCAAATGAATTTGCATTGTTCCAGATAAATCAGGAAATTTCACATCAGGCGGTGTAACAACTTTATCTCCATCATCAAAACGTGAGCCTGTAACATTCAGCAGGCTAATCAGAAAACCGTCCGAATTGTCAGAATTTCCAGGGGCAGAAACAATCCTTTTCAGTTCGCACAGCACGTTTTCGGGACAATCCTTGATACTTATGCCTGGATTTGGCAAAACCATATCAACCAAATTCTTCATCCACTTTCTGGCATCAGAGTTACTTTTATCAACATATATCCATTGCGTATTTTTTTCATCAACAGGCATCTCATAATCGATGATTGTTCCATGTTCCTCTATCGGTTTTTCAAGGTGCGGTTGCGCATACCAGATAGGGAATGGTCCCTCACGATAAGCAGATGCCCCAAACGAAGGCAGCATGTAAAGAACGGTACCTTTGGAATATTGAGTTTTTACTATCCCAGGAACATGAGGCCAGGCAAATGAAGAGCGGGTTTTTTCCATCCATGCCAATGCGCATCTTTGAGAATTTTCTCCATCCCACGTGATACGAATCGGGTTATTAACAGCAACCCTTGGAGCCAGGTTTTTGGCAAACGGCTCATCGATCCAGCGGCGGTCAATAATTATCGAAGAACGCGATGGTGCCGGATGCTGACCGTCGACGTGAACTCCAAACATATCTGATAAGGCAAAATCCGTCCTCTCATTGCCGTTTTCATCACAAAGAGATGTTTTGTGTGTGGCTATAAGTGTTCCGCCAGCTGCAACAAACTGCCTTAACACTTCGCATTGCTTTTCAGACAGACAGACCGCATTGGGCAAGATAATTACTTTCAGCCGATCAATAAAACGCAGGTCTTCAAGGTCCTTATCTATCAAAACATTAAAAAAGATTTTATTTCGTTGGAGAATTTGAATCCAGCCCGCAACGGCCTCTGCATGAGGTTCAAGGACAGCTCCTATGTTCAGCTTGGTTTGGATGGAGTGGAGTACCCCTATTTCTGCCGCGGCTTCCAGGAACTTCCAGAGTTCTTCGTGCTCTGCCTCCCAATTCAAATAGTCATACTGAGGGGTCCATTGCTCAAATTCATCATCATATCGCATGCCGCCATACGCATTACAACCATCTCTCCACAATTGATGCCCAAGCAGCTTTGTCATTGCCCAGCAGAAGTAGCCGTCATCTTGGTTAGCACTGTAATGAAGATCAATAGACGGCTGAGTAAAATGAGTGGCTACCGCATCAAGATATTTTTTTTCAACATATAACCGCTCCCATTTATCAAAGTAATCGTGATGCCAGTAACCATCGTTTCTAAAGGAGAATGCGCCGCCTTCGCAAAACATACAATTTGTACCATTTGCAAAGCTTTCATAACCTCCTCCGCCATGATGAACATCATCCACACCAAGTACGCCCTGACTCATACAGGAAAGGAGCAAAAAATCGTTCGGCAGGTCTTTGCGCAGTTCAGTAATTCTTTCACCTGTGCATCTATTCCGAAAACGCATCCAGTCTCGCCAAATTTCGCTCTTGTAGTCGTCGAGTGGCCATTTCCCTATTTCCGGCAAAGAGTAACCCATTGCATTTTCAAATTTTTCCCGACAGTGTTGACATCCACAACAGTATTGTCCTCGATAAAAGTGCATATCGTCATACATTAAGCCATCAATGCCGGTCTTTTCGATGAGGTTCAATATATAAGCTGTGTGATGTTTGATGAAATCAGGATTATTGATACATAAAACTCGAGTTAAATTCTCAGGCACTCGCTGTCCCGTGCGAATGTCTACGTTTACCGCTTCATTTATATTCCAGCCGTAGGAACATCTCTCTATCTGGGGCTTGTCGGACGAATCACCCAACAAAAAAGTACTACTAAAATGTTCATAAACATGAAGACCAAATTCATGTGCAATTTCTGTAACCAATTTGCTAAACCGTAGAATATCTTTATGGTGAGAAAACCACATTACTCGAAGATGAAAACCAGGGGTCTGAATAAAATTCACTCCACGTTCGGCATAACGCTTGATATTTCTTCGTACTTCCTGTGGATCAGGATTTAACAAGTCAATATTACCCTCATCAATCTTCCTGCCGGGATAAACCGCCGCTCTTATTGACCATCCCCAATCTGGTGCGAGTGGAAAACCATTTGGTGAAAGGTTGTCATGTTCTTCGACCATTGAATATTTTCCTTAAAACTGAAGCAAAAGACTTTCTTATAAATACTATTTTGCTTGTAAATCATACCCCTACCCACTGTCAAGACAAAAAACAGTGTAAATCCACGAAGTCTCACTAGAAACATCTCATACTTTGTATGAATTGACAATCTTGCACGCTCATACTACAATACCGATTTGCCAATTTCTGTTAGGGATTATGGATGCGATTTTCTTCATTGACGCGTAAAAAACAATGGTCTGTTTATCCGGCTGGTGACAACTGTGCCGAGCTTGCCCGTAAACTGGGGGTCTCCGCTCTTATAGCACAAATACTGATAAATCGCGAAATTACCGATGTTGAGGCGGGGAAATCATTTCTTCAGCCGAAATTAGCTGATCTGGTCGAGCCGGAAAAGATGCCTGGCGTTAGCGCTGCCGTTGAACGGGTGGCCAAAGCGGTACGGGATAAGGAAAAGATAACCATCTATGGCGATTATGATGTTGACGGGATTACTGCGACAGCTATTTTATTTCAGCTTCTGAAAATGCTAAATGCTGAAGTTGACTACTATATTCCGCATCGGCTTGATGAAGGTTACGGCCTGAATCTTGAGGCTATAGAGCAAATCGCCACCAGTGGGACCAAAGTATTGATAACTGTCGATTGCGGCATTACCGCTTTTGAATCTGCCGACTTTGCCGCTGAACTTGGAATTGACCTGGTTCTTACCGACCATCACCAGTTTGCAGGCGACAAATTGCCGCGAGCTGTTGCTATAGTTCATGCCGGGCTGGATAAATCTTATCCTTGGCAGAATCCGTCCGGGGCGATGGTGGCTTTTAAGCTGGCTTGGGCAATCGCGAATAAATTTAAGGTGAACGGCAAGACCGACCCGAAACTCAGAGAGTTTCTGATAAACGCCACCATCTTCGCGGCAATGGGAACGATCGCGGACATCGTTGATATTCGCGGGGAGAACAGGATCATTGCCAGTTTCGGCTTGAGAGCGATTACCGAGACGAAATTGAGCGGAATCAAAGAGCTTATCGAAATGTTAAGACTCTCAAACGAAGTTATCGACAGTTATCATATAGGCTTTCGTATTGCTCCGGTTCTTAATGCTGCTGGCAGAATGGGACATGCCAGACTGGCCGTTGAGCTTTTGACCAGTACCAATCAGCTCAACTCGATAAAGATCGCTCAATATCTCAAACAGCAGAATAATCAGCGGAAGCAGTGCGAACGAAAGATCTTTACCCAGGCCAGTAAGATGGTAGTTGATAAGGGGATGGATCATCCGGATAGGAAAAGTATAGTCATTGGCAGTAGCGACTGGCATACGGGAGTTATCGGCATTGTTGCATCGAGGATGGTTGACAAATATTATCGGCCGGCAATTATGATAAATATTTCCGAAGACAAAGCCCAAGGTTCGGCGCGTTCGATTCCCGGTTTTGATATACTCGCGGGGATCACGGCATGTTCGGAGCATTTGAATACATTTGGCGGCCATACCATGGCGGCGGGGTTGACACTTGATGCAGAAAAGCTCGAAAAATTTGTGGACGATTTTGAAAAATATGCGGCCGAGAACCTGAAAGATTCTGAGATGGTCTCAAAACTTGAGATCGACGCACTCTGCCAAATTGGAGAGCTATCGATACAAACAGTAAAGCAGCTTCAAAGGTTGGGACCCTTTGGCAAAGGTAATAAGCCTCCGATTCTGGCGACTAAGGGTGTTCGGCTAATCTCTCCGCCCAGAAAAGTGGGCGCTCGTGGCGAACACCTCCAGATCGCGGTCTGTGATAATACAGCTAGTCTGCGATGCATTGGTTTTAAGATGGCGCATTTCGAAAAAAAACTGCTTGAAAACGAGTTTTTCAATATCGCCTACGAGCCTAAAGTTGATAATTACATGGGCTCAGATAATGTGCAACTGGTTCTATCAGATATTCAATTTGAATAGTACGAAACTATTGAGCCAAACAGACCTATTTCCCTGGCTCTTGGGCACTAGGTCAAGGAATATTATCAGCATAATTACGCAACGCTCTCAAATATTCAAATGTTTCAACTTTTCCATAATCTATGCTTTTTTTCCAATGAGCTAATGCTTTATTCATATTTATAGGAGCCCAGTATTCACCCAAATAACATTCTATTTCCGGCATCCTTTCCGAAAAATTGCTGACAATCTTCTCTATATTTAATGTGCCGCAAATTAATTTCCCGAGACAGCTTATAAATTCATCGCTAAACTCTACTCGCACAATAACATCGCACGCTTCATCTTGCATTCCCATACGTTTATAAGCATTTGCGGCCCAGAGAAAGCACACTTCAAATTCCGTTGAAACTTTAGCCCATTCCAATGCATTTTTTGCGGAATCTTCATATTTACCCAACCAATAATAGAGACATGCTTTATATGGCAGGATAAATTGATTTCGAATAGGTAGGTCCAGCATGTCGACTACATCTTGTAGCTTTGAGAAAGATTTTTCTGCTAAATCATATTCACCTATTTTGCAATATGCTATAGCAAGATGTCTAAGCAGCGTAGGATATTTACTCAAGGGAAATTTTTTAATTGCCTCTTCGCATATCAAAACAGTTTCTTTATTTTTGCCCTGTGCCGTTAGTGCGAAAATCAAATTCCCAGCGATGAACATGGAATCTTCATCTATTTCCAAGCCGTGTCGTAACCACCGCTCACCCCAATAATATCTTTTACGCTTCAAGCAATTTATTGCGAGTGAATTGTATAAATCGATCCCTTTAGGATAATCATTCTTTGCTTTTCTTAATATGTGGCGAGTGGGCAGATCTATAGCCCTTCCGCTTGCCAGTAATTCAAATTTAATTTTATGTGTGATAATACTTAGCGTCTCCTGAACGGTCAAATTGGACATGTATATGCCATTGCAAAGTTGATTCTTTGTTATGCTATATCTATCAATAAGTTCTTCATCTGTAAAATATGTCTCTAGGTACATTGGCTCTACATTGACATGGCGGCCACCCTGCCATATACGGATAAACATATGATTGGGAACCAGCACTGTATTTACTTTGATATCAATTTCCTGCCCAAGGAGAAGATATAGTAATGACAACTCAATGAAATTACCCTCTTTAAATTTCAGAACACGGACTAAATCTACGCCTTCTACCCTGGAGTCAGGCTTAAAATTCCACCCCATTACGATGCGAACCATTACCTCTGCGGGGTTAGTTTCCAGCAGAGCCATCTCTGCATTACTTATATTATTTACCATTGCAAGAAATCGGTTGTAACAATAATCAGCCTGTTCGTTTTCCTTGCCCCTGATATTATTAATGTAATGGATAATTTCTTTTGCGGTCATAGGAGGTTGTGTAATAGTTACTTATTATGGCGATAAGACATGCTCTTTAGTAATTCTACTGGCAAGAAACCACCAAACTACATGGATACAAATGCCTGTTATAATGAGTCCAAGCATTAAGATACATTCAGATGTGGCAGTTTTGTATACACTTGACAGCATTAGAAATAGCGTAGAAGACATAGTAAATACTATCAAGGCAATTCTGGAGTCTTTCAAGACAAGAGAAAGTGCGATGACCAAGGTTATCAGTCCATTAACAATTAGTGGCACTGCAATAAACGCAAATAGCCAATATTGCCAACCAGCTTGCATGATCAGTGTCATATCGTCCAGGAGAATGGATAGAACCATAATATTAACAGACGCGACCAGGAGTGCTACACTATATCCAATTAATGTAAAACACATCGCTTTGCCAAGAACTAACTGGCAAACCGTCAGGGGAGTTGTCAGTAAAGTATCGATTAACCCAGAGTTTTTTTCCTGCATAATGCTTTTTTGGATCAAATGTAGTACCATGATTACCGAAAAACTGATGAGCATAGTTGACATTTGACGTGTAACCATGAGCATGCGTAACTCCCTCTGCATTTTCAGTAATGGAACTAATCTACGATTAATACTCCACATAAGCCCTGCTATAACAAATGGCTGAACAATAAATATCCATCGCAGGAAGGGGCTATTCCAAAATGCTAATATCTCCCTTTTGGAAACACACCAAATCAAATCTATACGCTTTATACTATTCATTATCTACCCCTACAAAACAACTATATAAATCTTCCAGAGTTGCTGGACGCGAATCAACTTTACATTTATTTATCTTGTTTGTGAGCTCATTTTCTAATTGGTTTGTATAATCTGCATCTTTGGTAATCGTGCTTAAAACACATCGGCTCTTCATGTAGTAAGCGAAAGAGGAGTTATTCAAAAATGCGATCATGTGCTCAATGTCGCCATTTTCACCGGTTATAATATGACATGTATATTGATTTACAACGTCAATCGTGAAATCTGCGGTTCCAAGTCCTTTGTTAATCAACAAAATGTGTTGCGCAATTTCGGCTACATGGTTTAGATTGTGACTTGAAAAAACAATTATCATTTTTTTTAACTCATTGAGTTCTCGGATAAAATCAAGTAGTCGTTTTTGGTTGGATGGGTCTAAATTTGCTGTCAACTCATCGACAACAAGAAGATAAGGTTCAGTAATCATGGCTCTACATAATGAAACAATTTTCCTTTGTCCTTTCGAAAGAGTCTTCACGGGTTTGTCAACTTTCGAGAATAAGCAAAAAAATCTGAGGTATTCTATGCCTTTTGCTTCTGCTTCTGGAAGTCCATAAAGTGAACCGAAAAATCTAAAGTTCTGTCTAACTGTAAGATCTAAATATACTCCTTCAGAATCGAGTACACACCCGACATTGCCACTCTGTACCGATAATGTGGAAGGTAAAGATACTCTGCCTCCTGTTGGTTCAAGCAAACCGAGAAGAAGTCGTAAAAAAGTAGTTTTTCCTGCTCCATTGGGCCCAACCAGTGCAAATATTTCCTTCTTAGCTATCTGCACTGAAAGGGTTACCATTGCTTTTACACTATTTTCAAAAGTTTTTGATACATTATCGAATTCAATCATATTCTACCCGCCCTATTATTGACCATCATTATATTTTCGTCTAATCAC
>CAZOPG010000091.1:0-7337 GCA_964581585.1 uncultured Planctomycetaceae bacterium
AAACGTCTGCCGTAAGACGCTATCAACCGCTTCTCCAACTAATGAAGCACTATTATATGTTGGAATTATTACACTTATCTTAGGCATTCAAAATTCACTTTTTTATTTTTTTATCCATTCGGCCGCTATTATGTCGCTAGCATCTTTTCTTTTGTTGGTAAACCATTTTTTCGGTGCGAAGACCAACTTATCCTCGTTGGGATTCAGCCAAGCTGCCCACCATGAAAAAGTACTGTTCGCAATTATATTATATTTGCACTGACTCATCAAGCGCAAATCTTCGTAGCTATGGGCCATATCATTATGGCTGACAAAAGTGAGCGGATATGGAAATTGCAAATTGTTACGGCACCAGTCAGAATCGTCACTGAATACAAAAAAGTGTGGCTCTTTGACCGAGCAGGCAAGACTCTCAACACACCGATAGTAATAATCCAGGCCACAAGTGCCGTGTGTCTGATTTGTCTGTTTATCAAGAACATAATCACCTCGGCGTATGTGAAGGCTCACGGATTGCTTTGAGCTAATCATTTCTGCCAGTTCTTCATTCTTCCCCGTCTGCGGGGTCTTTATAGTAAACTCACGGCGGATAATATCAGCTATATCGATAAAGTATTTCTCAGTGCACCAATAACCCTCAAGGTAAATATTGTTTGGCAGCTTTAATATCCTGGGCTTAAATGTGGTGTGGTTTTCACGGATAAATGTTCGCGGCCGTTTTGGGTGATTATGAAATAGACCATAGCACCATTTTTGGAATTTGTTTTGCTTAATCATGGTCAGCGATTTGATTTCTTCAAGCGAGGCGAAACTTTGCTGCACATTATAAGGCTCGAGAAAATATTCCAATGGACCGTCATAATCGTAAGCTGATATATCCAACTTCAACTCGGTATTATGAATCTCGGCAAGATGCCTGCCAAGAGCATACTGGAACATCTGATTGCCAAGCCCGCCTTTTAAGTAAACTATAATCATTTCTGTGTTAGCCTAACCATCGGAACAGACCGCTTATTTTATCTATTATTTTTTTGACATGAGATTTTTTGCCGCGTTTTATTTCCCGGAACATCACGCGAATATCTTTTCCTTTTTTGTGCCCTTCTATCAGCTTTTCATATATGTCTTTCTGGTGTTTGGTATTTATAAAGTGCAGGATTTTTCCCTTTTTGGTCAGGTGGAAGTCGTTATATATTCTCGTATCGAATATTTTTATTTTCAGGTCATTCCACTGCTGGATCCTTTTATAATCTTCAAGGTTTACCGTCTCTTCCAGAACATCGGACAATGCTTTCTGATCGGTGGTGTCGGGCTTTCTGCACTCTTGTGCCCATCTATCTACCAGTTCGGACGCAGGAACGTTGAAAAAGATAACGCCGGAATTTATGATTCCGTTGTAATAGATTATATCTTTCTTTTTGTGCGGGGTATATGTAACGCCAAGGTCAAAGCCGATCTCTTCGACTCTTTGGGTAAATAGACAGTCTGAGTCAACGAAGATCATAGGTTCAGAATAGTTTTCGAAATAATGTTTTACGCAAAACGGCTTATGAGTTGCCCTGGTACTTGGGGTACCTTCGGGCGAAAGATAAGATTGCCCCCTATGATCAACATCTTCATCGATATCTATTTTATGTGTAACGGCGTCAAGCTCAGTAACCTGGGCATCTGTAAGGCCAATATCATAAACAATAAGAGGACGGTCGTAGAATTTTCTAACACTACAGGCCAATTCTTTTAGGCAGTGGTAAAAACCGCTATCACATGCTGTAACAATGTTCATATATCAGATCCTTCCGATTCGTAGTCGGCCGGGGTCGGCAAAGGTTTTGGCATCTTCCAATCGGGTAGTTTGTCCTCGGTTTTTTTCAAAAGGCAGCTTTTCAAAAATCCTGAATACAGTCTAATATCGAAAGGATAGTATCGAATCGCCTTCTTATAAAGACACAGAGCCGCAGTTCTACATTTATCACTATATGCTTTTTTTGCAACTCGTCTGTAAGCATGACTAAGTTTGTTAGCCGCAATTTTGCTGGAGATGTATTTTCCGCCATTCATCTTGAAATAAAAACGCTCCAGCACCCTTATCCTGTTGCAATTGTTCGATGAAAACGAGCTGGGTTTGTCATGGTTTTCTTTATATATAACCTGAAGGCTGGGTACAAAAAGAAATTTCGTGCGAGCCGAAACCTGCAACCACACGTCAGCATCTTCGGCATTATCTAATGAAAGATCGAAAAGAATTCCATCTAAAAATTTTCGCCTGAAACATATGGTTGAAGTTTGTATAAAACTCTTCTTGAACAACTCTGCCGTAACATGGCCGGATTTGCAGTGTTCTTTCTGGTAAGATTCTATTTTTCTGCCATCCGGGAATACAACTGTTCGCAGGCAGTAAGCTGCGCCATAATCAGGATTTTGGTTTAATTGATCCATCATAACTTCCAGGAAGTTGTCAGGCCATAAGTCATCAGAATCGAGGAAACATATAAACTCTCCCTCGGCTTTGGCTAATCCAAGGTTGCGAGCGCTTGAAACACCGTTGTTTTCCTGGTAAACGTATCTTATCCTCTCATCACTCAGGCCAACAACAACTAAAGCTGTATCGTCGGTTGAACCATCGTCAACAACAATAAGCTGGAAATCGCCAAAGCTCTGACACAGGACGCTTTCGATTGTCTTAATAACCGTATCAGCCCTGTTATATGTTGGTATTATTACGCTAACTTTTGGCATTGGTGCCTTATCTTCAATTCGATGACAATTTTCTGAATACTGTCAGATTTAGCAGTTGAATTACTTCTTCAAACCGCGAACTGCTTCGCAGATATTCATTTATCGCTCTGCGCACACCGGGAAATGGGCCGGTCGGTTTGGTGTCATGTAAAATTATGACCCCGCCGGCATTTACCGCAGGCTCCCACGATTGAAGGTCGAGCAGGACATCCTCGTAACGATGCGAACCGTCAATAAAAAGTAAGCGTATCGACTGGTTCCAGTCTTTGGCAGCATCGACGGACATTTTTTTAACAGGCTCAACCCACTCATCAAGACCGGCTAATGATACATTATTCATGAACGCTTCATAGCTGGATTCTTCCTGGTAATCCGGCACAACTTCAGTATCCTTGGTATTTATGTGCGGGTCAATTGCTACTACTTTTGCATTTTCTTCGCCTCTTTGTTTCAACGCCTGGGCTATCCAGACGGTTGATTTACCCTTGAATGAACCGATTTCAACTACACGACCATCGCCATTCTGGGCATAGGCAAAATAGAACAGGGTTGCACATTGCCGAGCGGTTATATGACCTTCAACAGCAAAAAGCTTCTCTGCCACCGATTCCTCGACAACACTGGAAAATGTCTGGTTGACCTTGCGCGAGATTTGCCAGCCGATACGAAAACAGGCGGGTATCCATCGTGGATATTTGGGGTGAACATCCATAGTCTTTCAATCCTTTCCTTAAATTTGCTTTTGAACTTTCTATGACGCTCTTATAACCTGTTTTATAGATATTCTCAAGTCTTTTCGAGCTACGTCATGATTACCCTGCAGATTGCCGCCACCCCATTAATCCGGAAATAAAATTAACTGCTATACTCGACACATCTCTTGCGATAATGGATATAATTTTGCAACGATACTTCCTCCGGTACACCGTGGTCACAGGTCGGCAGGTATCCGCCACGGGCACGCATAACAGGAAATATCCGTTCCACCTCGCGATCAATAGCAGCCTTGTCCTGGGCGAGAATACGTTTGTCGAAACCTCCGCTCATAATCAGTTCCGGATGCTGTTTGCCAATTGCGACAACATCACACCCGCTGGCAACCTCGAACGGCATCATTATATCCATTCCAATTTTCTGGTAGATGGGGATTACTGAATTTGCATGTCCATCCGTATCTATGGCAAAATGCAGGTGGCGTTTCTTGTCAATCTGACGTGCCTTCATATTTGTGATGAGTTGCTGATAGTATGGAAACAGGTACCGGTGAATCATATCTGGGGAAATGAGCGAGCCGTGGTTGTAGCAGATATCTTCACCAAAAAACAGCACATCAAATGTGATATGTTCCTGGTGACGAGCAATTACAGCATCGGCCAATTTAAACCATGTTTCCATACAATCCTGAAGTAATTCCGGTTCATCGTGCACAAAGTAGAGCAAATCCATCGGGCCGATGAGACTTCGCAGAAACATGTAGCCTCCCACAACATGCTGAAACATTACCATCCCCTGCCCGGCCCCTTCTTTGGCCTTTTGTATTTGCGCCTCAGTATCGGTATATCGTTGCGTCGTTGTGGGGTCAAGACGCCATTTGACATTTTCCTCCCATGTTTTTCGGTTTTTCACTGGATGGTCGAGGAACTCCGGCATAAAGCCGCTGCGCCGTCCCTTAAAAACGAGAACATGTCGGCCCGCAGAGTCCTGGACTACCTCATGCTTGCCACGATCTTCGATTATCTTTTCGTCGAATAGGGGAGAGAATGCTGCTGCACTCCAGCCCAACTGGCTAACAGAGTATGCACCCTGCGGGTCATAATGAAAAAAATCATCCAGATTTACGTCCTCTGGCAATCCTTCCTTTTTCCAGCGTTCCAAGCAATAAAAACTGAATTCTCGCTGAAAAAACGGCGCCCCAGGGACACCATTAATGAAATCACGGTATTTGCGCGCACCCACGCACATCTTATCTCTTGGTACCATAGTGTGAATACCGTCAGCTGAAGACATATCCATTTGATTTACCTTTACATAACAATTGATTTTTTCTATATCTGTGGTTTGCAATAATTAACTGCCGTACTCGATACATCTTTTGCGGTAATGCAGATAATTCTGCCACGGGACTTCCGGCGGTACTCCATGGTCACAGGTCGGGATATAACCGCCTCGCTTGCGCATGACCGGCAAAATAGATTCGAGGTATCTGTCGATCGTATCTAGATCCTCCGACAAAACTCTCTTGTCGATTCCGCCGCTCATTATCAGATCGGGATAATCTTTGCCTATCTGTACAACATCGCAGCCGGAAGCAACTTCAAATGGATCGAGCATATCCAGGCCGATACCTTTCCGGAACAACTCTATTATGGGCCTGCAATCTCCGTCGGTGTCAACCTGAATATAAATTTTTCTGTCCTTGTCGAGTTGACGAGCTTTCGCGTTATTTATAAGCTGCTGATAATATGGAAACAGAAATTCCTTAATCATGTCCGGCGAAACCAAAGGTCCGTGATTGTAGCAAATGTCCTCTGCGAGATATATCTCATCGAGTGTAACATACTGCTGATGTTTTGCTGTAACATAGTCAGCCAGTTTTAGCCAGGTTTGCATACAGTCATGAACAAGGTCAGGGTTATCATAAAAGACATACATAATATCTTCCGGCCCCATGAGACTTCGCAGGAACATATAACCACCGATGATATTCTGTTGTATCATCAGTCCCCTTGCTTCTTCTGCCTTGGCCCGGCTCATTCGTTCTTCAAGGTCGGTGTACCTTTCCGGACTTTCTGGGTCGAGCCGCCATTTTACATTTTCCTCCCATGTCTTCATATCCTTGACTGGATGATCAAGATATTCCGGCATGAATCCCTGCCGCTGTTCCTTAAAATATAAAACATATCTGCCAGCATAATCCTGAACAACTTCGTGCTGGCCTCTATCCTCAATCACTTTTTCTTCAAAAGTAGGCATAAAAGCGGCTTCACACCAGCCAAGCTGTTCAAGCGGATGAAATCCAGGTTCATCAAGCATAAACAATTCATTGAGGTCGGCATTTCTGTCCAGGCCACCTTTTTCATACCAATTATCCAGACACATCCAAAACCCAAAGGTTTTATGATAAAATGGAGCATTAGGTTTGCACTTATAAGTATCCCGCAACTTGCGGGCCGAGGGTGTCATTTCAATTATCATATCAGTTTCCGAAAGAATCTAGCAGCATTTCAGCGTCTTTATTGCTCGCATCGTAAATAATTGCCAAAAGGCCTTTTGTTCCAACATTTTTTACAAGCGGTTCTATCTCGTCCGGCTGAGCAAAAACCTGGCAGGATTTTCCCGAATCGATTATTCTCTTAATCAAGTCATACCACTGATCGAGCCTTTGTTTTCCTGCTCCGGGCTGCCATTGTATTGCCTTCAATTTGTCAATCCCAAGGAGCATATCCAGATGCCCAATCATTCCTGTGCCGTCAAGATGAAAGAGCGGATAATCCATTGCGTCAACTATTCTTTCAACACATGGAAGGCAAAATTCCCTGAACATATCCGGAGAAATCATATAGGCGAAATCTTCCTGCATAGTAAAGCTGCTGCCGGGAGCCCAGATTCCGGTCCAGCAGCAGACATGCCCAAAATTTCCTGAAGTTTCAATAACCTCAACGTTTTTATTGAACTCATCAATCCACAGTTGAGTTAGATAGTTCATAACCGTCTTGACAGAATCGGGTTTCAGTGCCAAATCCATTAGCAGATTTTCCGTGCCGTAGAGGCCGGCAATAATATCGAGAATTCCCGCCAGTGCCATTGTACTGACGTAGTGGTGGTCTTTTGCAACGGCAGATGATCTTCGCATCGTTTCTATCTGCGCGTAGTAGGCGATATTATCTTCGCTCAGAGAGACTTCTAATAAATCCTCTATGCGATCAAAAACTGGGTGCGACCAGACAGTTGCCTTACTGACATATTCAATTCTGCCGCCAAGCGCGCAAGGCATAGCACTAGCACTGAAGTCAACATAATGAGAAGGAACCGCGATACCATAATGGTTGGTATTGTCTATGGTTTTTATGACACGATCCATAATGAAATCGACATCCGTCCAGTGCTTTTCGAGATTGTCTGTATCAGGCAGTTGCGGACAATCTTCTTTAAGCGCTTTTATCAGTAGTAGGGGCCTATCCTGCTCACCAAAGTTCCACCAGTTCTCAAGTCTGGCCTGAATATCTTTTAAGTTATCAACATCAAACATACTTTTAGGGGCTCCTTTCAATCATAAAGTCTCAACAGGAACGTTAGTTATATATGGAATCTCTTTACTAATAAGATAAACCTGGCCTTTTTCCGTGTCCAGTTCTATCATCTCGCCGGGCATATATATCCTGTCTTTGTACGTTCTCACCGCCTGCTGTTGCTCAACAGTATTCATTTGGGTATCAGCATCCAGTTTATATACCTTGACCTGCACGCCGGTACTGAATTCATTTTCAAATGGATTGCGAATAACTAACTTGTTTCCGCAAAGGCTTTGCACAACCACATATTGAGTCAGCTTTCCGCGTCTCTCGGCTGATACCAGAAAACCACCCTGGGCACGTAAGGAA
>CAZOPG010000092.1:0-7320 GCA_964581585.1 uncultured Planctomycetaceae bacterium
CTCAGACGACAAATCCACCTTAATCATGCGCCCAGTTTTTGGGGAGTATTATAAGTATCATTCCAGCTATGCCGCTTTTTCGACCCCTGACAACCAAGCTTTCGTCGAGTTGTGGGTATTCGTCACCGGGTCGCGGCCCTTTGACCATGCTGAGAAATATCGCTATTATCGGCGCTGCGGCCACAACGGCGATTCCAATACAATTGGGCCAGTTCACACCCCCTACCTCTGTGGTAAAGAACCGGCCGCTCCTGAAATCATCGAATAAACTCCACAGGAACAGTGCGCCAAGTATAACGGGGATAAAAATTCGTATCAGATAATTCCACCATCGACCGAGTTTCCAGTCACTTCTTGCGTTTGCGTGGAGCCTGAGCTTGTCGACGCGATACATCCAGCCTAGCAGGGCGCATTCAAGCAGGCCCAGAAAAGCTATACCCCATGTTCCATAGATAAAATCGTTTATCGTACCAAGCCAGTTTAAGCCACCGTTTGTAATATAAATGATACCGACGCCAAGTCCGAGCAGACTCATCGCCGGCAGCACAAAGCATCGCTTCCAGCCCGTCTTGTCAACTATCGAGGCCAAGACGGATTCGGTAATTGAAAAACCCGAGTCGATCCCCAGAGTAACAAGGGCAAAAAAGAAAATAAAGCTGAACCACGCTGAATAAGGCAGTTGTGCAAGGGCGTAAGGAAACGCTACGAAAGCCAGGCCCGGCCCGCCGGCCACAACATTTTCGACGCCAACAGGATTGCTCCCCTGCTGGGTCACAAAGGCCATTCCGCCTAATGTCGCGAATATCGCAATACCTGCAATAAAACTGGTAGCAAAATCCGCAATGCCAATAATAGCGGCATTGTTGTTAATATCACTTTTTCTGTGGAGAAAGCTGGCATAGGTTATCATAACACCAAAAGCCAGGCTCAGAGAGAAAAACACCTGCCCAAAAGCAAACTGCCAAGTGGTGGGCTTTAGGAGTTGCGTCCAGTCCGGATCAAGATAGTAAACCAGACCCTGCATACTCCCTTCGAGCGTAAGCCCTCTTACCGCGAGAATAAGCAGCATCAGCCAGGGTAGCGGAACCGTTAGCCAGACTATTTTGCCGACCAGCTTTACCCCCTTGAATATGCAAAAATACATTGCCGCCCAAGTGATAATTAAGGGCCAGAGAATGTTGAACCTTATCGCTCCCAGGGTGATCTCTTCGTGATAGCCGAGATAGGTAGTGTAGAAAAATTTTTCAGCGTTTTTTACACCTTCCAGTCCGGCACCTGCCCAAGGTAATTCGCCGCCATTGAATATACCTTTTATGCTGAGCCCGAGAAAGCTGAAACAGTAAGCGAGAATCACCGGGTAGTAAGTTATAATGACAAAACCGAGAATTATTCCCCACCAGCCGACGAACTCCAGTTTTTTATGGCTTTTTCTGAACGCTTCCGGTGCTGCTCGCTGGGTGAAATGGCCCAGGCTGAATTCAAGTATCAGCATAGGGATGCCGATGACAAAAACGGCGAGTATGTACGGAATCAGAAACGCCCCGCCGCCATAGCTGTAAAGTTTATAGGGAAAACCCCATAAATTGCCCAATCCTACCGCAGAGCCTACCGCTGCCAAGACAAAACCACCCCGACTGCCCCAGTTTTCCCGCTGTTCCTCTAAAAGTTCCATCGATTCTTCCTTGAAAAGACAGGATGTTTACTACAATTTGATTCCAAGCAGACCGAGCGTATCACGTTCAACGATACCGCGAATTTTCTCCCTCGGAACCGTTGGTAAATTCGCGTCGGCCAGAAGTTTGTTAAAACCGAGCAACGCCTCTATGCTGGGCTGAGCTTTTCTAAAGGGCAGGCCACTACCGAAAACCAATTTGTCCATTACCTCGGCCTCAAAAGCTGCAATAACAATATTATAGACCTGCCATATTTTTTCCGGACGAATGGTCAAATCCGCATAAACGTTCGGATGTTTTTGAATAACGCACAACGTCTCCTCCAGGAACGGCAGGCCCATACCGCCAATAACTATCTTCAGTTCGGGAAAACCCCGGGCGATTTCATCGATAAGGTACGGCCTGGCGAAATCCAGCACCGCCGTCGAAGCGAAGGGGGCTGTGTTATGAAAAAATATGGGCATCTGTAATTCTGTCATCGTTTCATAAAACCGTAACGCCCTGCTGTGGGCCGGATGGAACCGGTCTCTGGAACAGTACAACACGGCACCGTCAAGGCCGAAACGATCTTTGATGTTGGACCAGCACTTTGTACTGATATCATCTTCGGGCGGATTAACAATGGCAAAGCCAACCATTTTTTTCGGGGCCGTGCCAACGTAATCACTAAGAGCCTTATTAGCGTCCTTATTTTGGCCCGGCTCGGCTGCTGCCAGCACTATGCAGGCATCAACACTTTGCGAAGCCTCCAGATGACCCTCAACCGTAATTTCAGTCCCGGGAGAACTTATATGTGTATGGCAATCAACAATCACTTTTTTGCTTTCCGCTAACAGCTTTATTTAATTACAAATTCATCCGCAATTGCGACTATAATAGCCTCCTTGCCGGTCAATTGTCAAGGACAAAGAACTTACCCTTGCCCTGATATTATATCAATAGCAGCGTTAGGGCCATGTAGATGCTTACGCTGATCGAATCGTTTGCGGTAGTTACCAGCGGGCCCGCGCTGATTGCAGGGTCTATTCCAACTTTGCGAAACAGAAACGGCAGAAACAATCCAAGTGTCGTAGCAACCATAATCGCACTAAACATCCCCGACCCAAACGCGATAACAATTCGCAGATGCTCAGCCCATGTTATCGTCTCAGTTCGTAGAGGAGCGGCAGATGAGTCGAGAAGATTTGGCAAAAACGCGCACAGTACAGCTCCGATCAGCCCACAGCAAATCGCCACGAGTATCGCTATGCGAATTTCACGTTCAAAAACATCACGCAGACGCGTATCCGCCAAGTGCCCCGCCGCCAGTCCAGAGACAACTATAGCTGAGGTCTGAAGGCCGGCGTTACCACTGATGGCGGCTATCATCGGGACGAAAACGAACGCCACCACCCAGATATATAATTGCCCGTTCTGAAAAAAGGCTTCACGGAAAAACATACCCACCAGAGCTGTAACCGCTGTTCCAATGAGACATGGGAATAGCCAGGTCATCCTGATCCTGGCAGCACGAAAAACAGATTCGCTCTCAAGCTCAGCATCATCGGTACCGGCAATAGTATAAATATCCTCGTTGGCCTCTTCTTCAGCGACTTCAATGATCCTGTCCGCGGTGATCCTTCCGACGAGTCTATGCACAGCGTCCAGAACCGGGGCCACAATAAGGTCGTTTTTTCTAAAAAGGTTTCGTACCTCCTCTTGGTCGGCATCGACACTGACGTAAATCGTGTCGGTATCGAGCAAATCGCTGATCCTTTTGTCCTCTTGTGCAGTTAGCAGGAGACGAATACGAACATCACCAACAAATTTGCCGGCTCGGTCAACAACAAAAATAGAGAAAAAATCTTCGTCAATTTCAGCGGCACGAATTTTTTCTACGGCCTCGGCAACGGTAGCATCCTCATATGCGCTTATCAAAACCGGGTCCATGATTCCGCCGGCCGAATCCTCACTGTAGCGCATCAGGTTCTTAATCTGTGCAGCTTCCTCCGGAGCCAGACTGTCCAGAACCTCGGCGCTTTCAGCATTATCCATCTCGCCAAGAACGTCGGCAGCGTCATCGATCCCAAGTTCGGAGACGAGGCTGACGAGTTCAGCGTCTTCCAGCAAGTCAAACAGCTCAGAACGCGTGGCCTCATCGACCTTTTCCAGCACTTCTGCCGAGGTCGATCTGTCAAGAACGTTAAATATCACCCTTCTTTCGTCATTATCCATCAATTCGACGACTTCGGCGATATCACTACTGCGAAGGCCCTGAAGCAACGCCCCAAGTACGGAAATGTCCTGGTTTTCGAGTAATTCCTCGATCTGGTACAATAATTTGTCGTGTTCTTTCGCCATAGTCATTTTTTTATAAACAAAATTGGTTTTTTAGCCGATTTTAGGTATAATGAGTATATCTTCTTGTACATGAAAAGGAAATGAAAAATGAGGACTACTTTTTGTCTTTTATTTTTGACCGTTGTATTGACGATTTTGCCCATTTGCCAGGCCGCTCCGAAGCCAGCAATTGTGCCCGGAGCAAATCTGTGGACACTTGGGGTAGAATACACAAATCCTCAGAAAATAGTGGTAAAAGTACCCGGCCAACGAAAACCACAGAGATTCTGGTACATCATATTGACGATGACGAACAAATCAAATGTAGATGTGCCTTTTTATCCCCGATGCGACCTGATGACAGACACTTTCAAACTAGTACAGGCTTATAGAGACACAAGAAAAGTTGTCTTCAACAAACTAAAGAAACGTTATAAAAAGATATATCCATTCCTTGAATCGCTTGAGTATGCCGGCAACAGAATCCTTCAGGGAGAAGATAATACCAGAGATATGGTAATAATCTGGCCGGACTTCGACCTGAAAGCTAAGAATATTTCACTTTTCGTGGCCGGGCTGAGTAATGAAACCGTTGCGATCAATCATCCGACAAAGGTAGACGAAAATGGCCAGCCCGCGAGGATTTTTCTGAGAAAAACTCTCCAGCTTGATTATTCGATTGCCGGGGATAAAACGCTGCGGAACAAAAGTAACCTCGCCTTCAAAAAACAAAACTGGATTATGCGATAGATATCGTTAAGGTTTTCTGACACGAATATGTAGAAAATAAGCCACGACTTGTGCATCCTGCATATCGGCACACTTATTAACAGTTTCATCACTTGGGCTGGGTTCTTCTATCTGTTCCAAGACAAAGCCGGTCTTGACCAAAAGGTTTAACCATCGACTTAGTGTCTGCGAAAATTTTGGCGATTTGAACTTAGGCAAATTTTTCCTTATTTCGGCGGGAGCGGCACCAAAAATCCATTCAGAAATATCTCCTTGACAATTATAAAAATAACCTCCCACTTCAAGTGCGTAAGTCAGGCCATTCTCATTTCGCAAATTTCGCCTATGTGGGGTATTGAAACATGGATGTTCGATTGAAAATTGAAGGAATCCGCCAGGCTTGAGTACGCGATGAGCCTCAGCCAAAACAATATCAGTTTCAGGGACATCCATAAAGCTCATAAAACCTGTTGCAAAATCAAAAGTCGAATCCGCGAAAGGCAATTCGACCGCACTGGCAACCTCGTAGGCTATACCAAGAGGCTCATCCTTTTCGGACTCCATGGCATGTTTGACAAATATTTCTGAAATATCGATTGCACTTATATTCGCACCCTGCTTTGCCAACAATCTTGTATTGTGTCCTTCACCACAACCAATATCCAGCCCGTTTAAGCCGTTGACGTTCGGCAGCATCTCAAAAAAAGCGGGTGTGTTCAGATAATCACGATAGACGTCATAACCAGCCCTGGCGAGTTTAGTCCATGCATCAGCATTGCCATTCCAATAACGTCCAGCTTCTTTGTGGTCCATTATAATTCCCCGTATAGTTTTTTAATCGTCAAGGGCCAATATCTTTTTGCATCGCGGGCATTTTACTTTTTTGCCAGCAAAGTTCGGCGGCACTTTTAGTTTTAGTCCACAAGCACACGTCAGGAACAAGAAACCGTTGACCATCCGCATTATATCGCCAATATCGCGCGTCTGTTTTTTTGCCTGCTTAGCGGGCTTAGACAATTCACTGGCAGCTCTCATCGAGACATGTTCTTCTTTCAAGGCCGAAGATGGGGCCGGTCCTTTTTGGCCAGTTACTTTGCTGAACGCCTCGGAATAATCTGCAAATCCTGCCCCGGCTGCCATGCCTCGCAGAATTTTTATACGCTCGGATATCGGCGGGTGTGTACTACTCAGGTCTGATAGTTTTCTTCCCTTTTTTTGAATGGGATTCGCGATGTACATCGGTGCTGTTACCTTGTTTGCCGAGGCTAACGGTACAGTGTTCTGTGAAATCTTTTCCAGTGCGCCGGCAAGTCCTTCGGGGTATCGAGTAAGTCTGGCTCCGCCGGCATCGGCCAAATATTCGCGTCGTCTGGATAATGCAAAGTACAGCAAATACGCAAACAGCGGCGCCAAAATCGCAGCAAGGATAGCAATCACCATGAAAATAAGCTGGGCCTGCCCTCCTCCCCCGCCGCCACTGCCTGATGAATATCTGCGTCTGCTGCCCCCGGTAAGAGAGCTGTAAAACATGCCACGTAGAAAAACCTGGGATAGCAGCACTATTGCTCCGAGCATAATGCCCGCAACGGTTACAAATAAAATATCACGATGAAGGATATGGCTCATTTCGTGAGCTATCACGCCCTGCAATTCGTCACGATTGAGCCTGCCCAGCAGCCCGGCAGTTACCGCGACCGAGGCGGTTTGCGGACTTCTGCCGGTCGCGAACGCATTCGGAGCCGGATCGTTGATGATATAAACTTTTGGCATCGGAAGACTGGCTGCTATCGACATCTCTTCGACAACATTGAAAAGCTGTGGATTCACATCATGCGTTATCGGAATAGCTTTGCTGGCTGCGAGCAAAATCTGGTCACCACTGGAAAAACTCACCGCCGCCATAATCAGCCATAGTATAAAGGCAACCCCAGTGCCGATAAGGCCGCCCAGCGGATGCCGCACAAACGCCATCCCTATAATATAGCCCAGCAATCCAAGCACCGCCGCCATAAGAAACAGCAGTATCATAGAATTACGCTTATTTGCTCGTATCTGTTCCCACATAGATTAAAATTCAACTTTCGGCACCTCACGCTCTGATTCATCGGCAAGTTCGAAGAAGTCGCGTTTGGTAAAATTGAACATTCCCGCGATGATATTCGACGGGAACATCTGGATTTTGTTATTGAAGAACAACACCTGGTCGTTGTAAGCCTGCCTGGAAAAGGCGATCTTATTTTCAGTGCTTGACAGTTCTTCCTGAATCGAAAGGAAATTCTGGTTGGCTTTCAAATCCGGATAGGCCTCAACCGTCAGCAGAAAGTTGCTAAGCGCCTGGCCGAGTGCGCCTTCAGCCTTGCCAGCCTCGGCAACGCCTTTTGCGCCCATTGCCTGTGCGCGAGCACTGGTGATAGCCTCGAAAGTTTCCCTTTCATGATGCATATATCCCTTGGCGGTTTCGACCAGATTCGGAATCAAATCGTGTCGGCGTTTAAGCTGAACATCAATCTGTGACCATGCGTTGTCAACCTGGTTGCGTAGGCGAACCAACGCGTTGTAAATACCAATTACAAACATCGCGGCCAATACAATAATTACC
>CAZOPG010000093.1:0-7306 GCA_964581585.1 uncultured Planctomycetaceae bacterium
GGCTCGTGGGCTCTCATCCAAACCAGTTTGGGCGCGACAAAAGTGGCAAAGAGCGGATTGCTTGTTTCCTTCAGAATTCTGTCCAATCCGATCTTCGCAGTCAGTTGTTCTGTTTCATTTACGCTTCGCTGGTCATTCCACAGGATGCAGGGTCGCAAAACCTCCCCGGCTTTATCCAGAACAACCAGGCCGACCATTTGTCCGGAAAGACCAATACCTTTGATATCACCGGCTACGATACCAGCTTGTGCCAATGCTTTACCAATAGCTCGACAGGTTCCCTGCCACCAATCTTCAGGCTCCTGCTCGGACCACATTGGAAACGGGCTGCTGACCGGATACTCTTCAGTAACATTTGCTGAAATCCGGCCGTCTGAATCAAGAAGAAGCACTTTTACTCCAGACGTACATACATCAATACCTAACAGACTCATAATAGACCTCCAAATTAGAACATTCTAAGATTCTACAATTAGATTTTTATAGTTCAAGCACTTATTTTTCTCATGTCATAGGACCGGGTATTGACAGCCTGTATGGACTCGGCTATACAATGAATAAGTAGAACACCTTATTAATCTGTTTTGATTATATAAATTGAAGTTTGCATTTTATGAGGATTTTTTTGTAATGGCATTTGCTAAGGATTTTGTATGGGGTGCTGCTGCTGCATCTTATCAGGTAGAAGGCGGCGCATTCGAAGATGGTAAGGGTTTATCGACCTGGGACGTTATGTGCCGTAAGCCTGGAGCTATACGAGACGGTAACACCGGCGAGGTTGCCTGCGATCATTATCACCGCTACAAAGAAGACGTGTCTCTCATGAAACAAATCGGGCTAAAGGCATACCGGCTGAGTATATCGTGGCCGCGAGTGCTGCCCGAGGGGATCGGCACGACAAACTCTAAGGGTATGGCGTTTTATGACAAACTGATTGATGAGTTAGTCGCAAATAACATTGAACCTTATGTGACGCTTTTCCACTGGGATTTTCCATATGAACTATACTGTCGCGGCGGGTGGCTAAATCCCAATAGCTCCGACTGGTTTGCCGAGTATGTTGGCGTAGTGGTCGAAAGGCTATCCGACCGGGTAAAAAACTGGATAACGTTCAACGAACCGCAGTGTTTTTTAGGGCTTGGCCACTTTGAAGGTATAGATGCTCCCGGGCTTAAGCTACCGGTTTCTGAATTGTTATTGGCCGGTCATAATATGTTTCTGGCACATGGCAAGGCTGTTCAGGCGATTCGGGCAAAGTCAAAACAAAAATGCAGGGTTGGTTACGCACCAGTTGGAATTGTGAAGATACCAGTTACAGAAACTCAGGCGGACATTGAAGCTGCAAAAAAGGTAATGTTTTCAGTAGAGCAGAAAAATTACGATAACAATACATGGTGGATGGATCCGGTTTATTTTGGCCGATACCCAGAAGATGGATTACAGCTTTTTGGCACTGATATGCCTAAATTTGCCGCCAAAGATTTGGAAACCATATCCCAGCCACTGGATTTTTTCGGAGTGAATATCTATCACGGTCAGGCTACACAAATGAATGATCAAGGCAAACCTGAAAAAGTCTCAATGCCGCTTGGCCACGGACTTACGATGATGAATTGGGCCGTCACGCCGGATTCGCTGTACTGGGGGTCAAAATTTTTCTACGAACGGTACAAAAAGCCCATATTTATAACCGAAAACGGCATGGCTAATACCGACTGGGTTGCGCTCGATGGCAAGGTGCACGACCCGCAGCGAATTGATTTTCTGCACCGGTATCTGCTATCGCTGCGAAGGGCTGAAGACGAGGGTATTGACGTTGGCGGATATTTCCTGTGGTCGATCATGGACAACTTTGAATGGTCAAGTGGTTTCAGCAAGAGGTTTGGGATTATCTATGTTGACTACGCCACACAACAGCGGATATTCAAGGATTCTGCATATTGGTACAGAGATGTTATCGCCTCAAACGGTGAGTTGCTCGATGACAAAGCCTGTATTACATGAGGTGGGAAGTTTTTTGTGCTTTACTTTTGGCCATTTAAGTGTGCATGAAGGTTCTTCAACGCTAATTGGGGGGATTTTGCCTGCAGGGTCCCTAAAAATCACTTTTTTTCAGTGAATTTTCTACAAAATTCAAGCAAATCAGCGTAATAGGCCGATAATAAGCTGAGTTGTCAATGTTTTTATATAAAGAGAGTTAGCGATGAATATAGACCTGAGTGAGGTATCGCCGCAGGAGCATGAAGGGCCGATCTTACATCTAGGCAAGAAGCTTTTGCCGATAGATGAATACTCCAGTAATACCGGCCTATCCAGGGGACTCCTTGAACAATACGGGCGAATCGGAATAATCCAGATAAGAAAGTACAAGGGCAGAACTTTTGTGGTCGATGTCCCATCTCAACTGCGTTTCAACAATGCCGAAACTAAAGCTGTCGAAGATATGCTCAGCCTGCGAAATAAAGCCCTCCAGACAAAAAAACTTACTGAGCTTGTGGCAAGGATGACATCGAGTCCAACAGTTGAAGAAGCTCTGCCGGAGCAAATACCTGATTTAGAACTTTTCAAAACTTCTGCTGACAGTTCTGCCCCCACCACTAAAATGGTAACGCTCGGACAGACTGGTTTCGAGCGGCTTTTTGCCAAAATCCAGATAAGTCAACTCCGGCAGGTGTTTGCAGCTTTTGCGATAACTTTCCTTGCGGTTACTGCGTACGCTTCATTCTGGCTTTTGATAACGAATAATACCCATGCCGGAATATTTGCCAAGGCCCATACAAGTATTCAGGAAATTGTCAATGAATCCGGGCGAACCGGACGAGAAATCGATGTTGTTCAAAACCAACTGAATAATTCGTTTTCACAAGCTAAAATTATGCATACAGATATTGCAGTGGCGATGGGCGAACTCGAAACGACCCGGCAGAGCAACAAAGAAGCGGTGCAGAAACTTGATGAACAGTTTGCGAAACTTAAATTGCTAAAATAAGACCGCATCCTGCCAAATGCTTTCCCCATGCCAAATAAACCCACAACAATTTATTAAGGAATATTGTATGATTAAAACATCCCAAGCCATATGGTTATGGATTGGCATTTTTATAGTTGCAGCAATGATTGGCGGTTGTGATAAAAAAGAAAATACACCGCCAATAAACGATGATATAACAAAAACAGAAACAGAAACAATTATTAAGGAGCCTACGATGCCGGATGTATCAACCCGTATAAAAATTGAAACGAGCAAAGGCGATATCGTCGTTGAGTTAGATGAAAAGGCGGCTCCGATTACGACGACGAACTTTTTGAGTTACATAGAGGCCGGATTCTTTGACGGCACAATTTTTCACCGGGTTATTTCTGGCTTTATGATACAGGGCGGTGGAATGACGGCGGATATGGGACAGAAGCAAACAAAACCGCCAATCGTAAATGAGGCAAATAACGGTTTGAAAAATGACCGCGGCACAATCGCGATGGCCAGGACCAACGATCCAGACAGCGCGACGGCTCAGTTCTTTATCAACCATAAAGACAACGATTTCCTGAACTACTCTGGGCCTAGGAATCCAGGTTACGCGGTTTTCGGCAAAACTGTGGACGGTATGGATGTTGTCGATGCTATCGCAGAGGTTAAGACAAAGCCCGGCGATATTCCCGTCGAAACAGTTCTGATAAAATCAATAAAAATACTTGCAGAATAATTTTAATGTTGACATATCGGCTGAGTATATTAGATTGAAAAGATCATGACTAATAAACCTAATGTACTCCTGATTATGACGGATCAGCACAATCGACGATGCTTTGGTTATGCGGGGCATCCAGATGTAAGAACTCCCAATTTCGACAGCCTTGCCGCCAATGGAGTATCGTTTGGAAACGCCTTTTGCCAAAACGGAATATGCGTTCCATCGCGAGTCTCGTTACTTACAGGACAATATCCAACTACCCACGGCGTCTTCGGCTCTGATACGATGGGGATCAACGATGATCTGCTGTCAATGGCGGTCTATCTTCAAAATTTCGGATATGAGACTGCTCTTATAGGCAAGAAACATCTGACCGGATGGAACACGCACGGATTTGAGTATGAACGGCTTTGCTATCACGCCGACGCACCTGTAAGAGAGCTTCACTACTACAACTATTTAAAAAAACACGGGCTTCATGCACACTATGATGATCTGGGTGATGTGGAAAAGTTCTGCAGTTTTGAAAACGAAGTTCCTGAAAAACACAGCCTGGAAACGTGGACGGGTGATGAAGCAATTAAATATCTAAAAGAGCAGGACAACTCTAAACCGTTTTTTGCAGAAGTGTCTTTTGAACGGCCACACCCGCCTTTTTCTCCATCTTTTGACTGTCCTTTCAGCTACGATCCGGATTCCCTGACACTGCCGGAAAACACTAAAGAAAATGTGGGAGACAGTCCATTTTTCTTTGACCGCAATGTGGAATTGAAATGGTCAGGTGCCACTCATGGTGAAAAAGAACTAAGGATTGCTCTGGCAAGATACTATGCCCTGATCTCTTCGATAGACCAGCAGGTTGGGCGAATAATCGAAGAACTTAAGCAAAGCGGAAAGTACGAAAATACCGTTATTATTTTCACATCCGACCATGGCGATTACGCCGGCGAATACAGCAGGATGGCAAAGGGATGGAATTACGATGCTATACATAATATCCCCATGATATGGCACATGCCTGATCAATTTAAGCCGGGAAAGAAAAATGAAGAGATGGTTGAAGAGATCGACGTTTTTCCGACGATATGTGATATGCTGAACATTCATTGTCCAAAGACGGTACAGGGCCAATCACTGCTGCCTATCCTTAAGGGCAAATCGATGCCACAGAGGGACACGGTGTTTTTTGAATATACAATGTGCAAAACAGTAAGAACAAAAACGCATAAGCTAAGTTACGGCTTTGACGGCAAAAATGAGCTGGGCGAATTATTCGATCTTGAGAAAGACCCGTACGAGTATGTAAACCTTTTTGACTCATCAAAGCATCAGGATATTCGGCAGAAACTTATCCGCAAGCTCCTAAACTGGCAGATAGAAATACAACAGCCCTGTAACTTCCTCAAAGGCCAAGAACACTATCCACCAACACGCTGGTTCCTTTAAGCTTAGAAACACCGAAAACCAGCTAAATAGCAGACAAGCCGCTTATTTGCCTTTTTTATCTCCCTGTATTTCAGCCCATTTCTTGTAATTTTAAGAAGATTTTGGTATGATATAGAGAGCGCCTGTTATTGTTTTTTTTCGGTAAATATTAAAAAAGGATGGGAGATGAAGAGATTTTTTGTGTTGTGTTTAGTTTTGTGTTTTGTCTTCGCTGGTATAGCACAGGCCATTAACTGGTCGGCTCCGGTGAAGGTGGCTACTCAGACCGTCAGTGGTGCCGGTAAAATTAATGTGGCAGCTGAGAACGGCAAGTTCGGGATTGTCTATCATCATATGAGCGCCGCCGGGACATGGGGAACTGTTCTCTACAATGAATTTACATATAGCGCGGGCACTTTTGGTGCGCTGACTCATTCAATCATCGAAGAGGAACTGCCCGGCAGTATTGTCAGTACATGGGGCGTAACCATTGCGGGTATCGGTTTAGACGATGGTCAGCCGGTGATTGCCTCCGTTGCCTGGTCGGTCAGTAATTCAGATGCTCGTGTTTACACACGTATCGGTGTTGCTAACTATAGCTACGTTAATGCTTCACCTAATGCGCGTTATGATTGCTGCGCTCGGCGCGAAGCTTTTCAACTGGACTCAACAGACAAGGCGTATTATGTCTATACCGACACCACCGGTGTTAGCGGCTATGACATCACCCTTGCAACCGCTGCAAGCAGTACTTCCAGCTCCTGGACAACCAGCATACTGTCAATGCCTGCAAATCCACTTCCATTGATAGTGTCCACCCCTCCTGACTATTACGGCTCTTACGCCAAGCTTGCTCTCGATGAGACAACTGCGGCCAAACATACGGCTTATCTCGCTAAAAGAGCCGATGAAACGGCGGTACTTTTCAGTGATGACGGCACCGGCCCTTATGATACCAACATAGCTGTAGGGACCCATTATCTAATTGGATACAGCAAAAACGATATTGAGGTTGACGCCAACGGTAATCCGATGGTTGCCGGCCTGTTTGCTGTTGAATCAAGTTCTACTGGCCAGCCGGCGGTAGAAGGAGCAGTTCAAGTAGCGTTTTTTGACGATGCTACATCGTCATACTCTATTTCTACGGTAACTGCTGTCTCTGATGCCCGTAAAATTGGATGGTACTATTCTGCCGATCATATCGATCTGGAAGTTGATGGTCAAGGCAGACCTGTCGTGCTTGTCGCACGAGTCAACAGCTATTCCATTATAACTTCTACAGACTTGGAATACTATGTCTATGATAGCGGCGCATGGACCGGTGGCGTTATTCTGACTGTTCCATCAACAACCTGGGTACAGTCTCCTGACCTGACATTCGACGAGGCCGGCAGAGCGTTCATTGCTTACGCTGCCAGAGTTGGCGGTGCGGCTTATGAGGATGTGTACTTCATAACTGGCGTTGCAGCAACCACTACACCGGATATCGTCGATACTCTTCAAGCAACTGCAGAAGCAACGATTGTTGCTGCTGGTTTGACAGTGGGCACTGTTACCACTGACTGTGATAATTCCATCATCGCCGGTAATGTGATTAGTCAGAATCCCGCTGCCGGTACTTCACAGCCGGTCGGTACGGCTGTAAACCTCGTCGTATCAACTGGTCCGTGTGTTACCATACCGAATGTTGTCGACACTAATCAGGCAAGCGCGGAAGCAGCGATTGTTGCCGCTGGTTTGACTGTAGGCACTGTTACCACTACATGTGATGATTCTATCGTAGCCGGTAATGTGATTAATCAGAATCCTGTTGCTGGTATTTCACAACCTGTTGGTACAGCCGTAAACCTTGTCGTATCAACTGGTCCATGCCCTCCGCCACTTGTTGGATGGGAGGACTGGGAAGTGGTTGATAATATTTTCGGCGATCTTAGCCAAGTGGCGATGGATGTGAGGCAAGGAATGGTGGCAATCTCTTATCTTAAGCCCCCAGCCCTGACAGGCGGAGGTTCCCAGTTATTATATTCCGAATATATTTATTCATCGAAATACGGCAAAACTTTAACTATACAGGATGAGCCAGTGCCCAATGCGGTTACTACCTGGGGCACAAATATTTGTGGTGTTGCTCTGGACAATTGGAACCGGGCATACATTGCTGTAATTCCCGAGTCGGATGGTACCGTAGC
>CAZOPG010000094.1:0-7302 GCA_964581585.1 uncultured Planctomycetaceae bacterium
AGCCTCAGCTTGGCCGCTGTCATTAATAACGGCAATTGCCTTAACTCCAATTTTGAGTCCTACACGTTCAAATTGAAGCGCGTTTATAGATTCAATACGTTTTTGCAGCGCATCGACGGAAAGTTTATCCGAAACGCTGACAGCCACAACCGTAGGATTGTAAAATTTCTCTTCATGCCGAAACAAAACCGTTTCCTGGCCAAGCTGCACCTCGTTATCTCCAGTGCCGAATTTCACTAATCGCATTGGTGGTGCTGCCGCTGCAGAGAGGGTCCCTTTAGCCTCTTCCGAAGCACACGGACAGTCATCAAGCTTGGCCCGTTTCTGTGCAAGTTGCATCGCAAATGCCAAACATGTCGGCATACCACATTTCTTACAATTCGTTTTGGGGAGAAGTTTAAATATATCCAATCCTGTAAGCGCCATAACATCCTTTCTCTTTATTATAGATTCCTGATTCTAATCGCAACTTTGAAAATCTGAAAACTTTCTCTAAAAAATATATTAAAACATAGAAGCCAGTGCAACCGCAGGATGGCCATTTTTGCTAATGACTTCCATAACTTCTTCTTCGGTGATCGCTGTTGTTTCGTCGGCAATCTTAGAAAAAAATTCTTCTCCATTCAGGCCAAGCTCATCGGCTCTTTTGACAAGTCCGTCTTTCATTTCTTCTTTGAGAGCAGAAGGCATCCACACGATACGCTGAATTCCATCCTCAGCAGATATGAATTTTTTGGAACCGATATAATGCTTGGAATGCCCAATAAATCCTGGAACCTGGTTGCCTCCACCAACAGTTCCAGCCAGCGTAGAGAACTTCATGCCGCAAGGCGTCATCTCTGTGAACTCACGATTAACGATCATGATACCGTTCGTTGAAGGCAGCAATGCTGATATACATTCGAAACAGCCGCAACTTGTCATCGGCTCGGAAATCATCGAATAGGCACTCATTTTCTCGATCTTACCCTGAGAAGCCGAGTTTATGAAATCGTTGATCTTTTCCCATTGACCAAGTTTTTCGTCAATAGCACTGCCTTTAGCTATAGGCTGATTAGGGCCGGTAGGAGTTATCTCATAAGCCGCACGCCCATCCAGCCAGCTATACGCTCCACAAAGTCCGCTCCTTTCCGGAGTAATTACACAGACATGTGTAGGAGCAAAACTTTGGCACAACGTACACGAATAAAAAGTATCCACATTCTCATCGGTCATATCCGCCAATCGGTCATCCCGCTGTGCGTATACCTTAATTGCTTCATCCCGAAGCTTAAGGACTTCCTTCTCGTCGGTGTAGATCTTCACCTGAACTTTGTCGATAATGCTAGAATACTGCTCATGGAGCATTGCGTGAAGAATGCTTCCGAGGTGTTCAATTTTGAATCCTGCTTTGGCAGCCTCCAGACCGATTCGCACCCACATAATATCCCGTTGCCCCATGTGCCATATCCCCTGAGCTTCATTAAGGAATGTATGCGTTTGCCTCTCAAGCACCGGCTCAAAATCTGCCTGCATCTTACGGCCTGATACCTCTACCACTATTCCCAACGGCAGTTTCCCGCCAACTTCGACAGAGTCAAGATCAGGCCCTATCAGTTCAATTTTTCCATCCTCAACCTCGGAACTGTCAAGCATCGTAAGCCATTCGAACGCCGGCGTTCTCTGACCGCCGAACTCACATTGCATCTCTTCTTTGCGGATACGTTCGCCCTCAAATGCCGGACTGTACGCCACAGGTATTGGAACCTCGGATATTTTTATCTTAAGACCACGCACTTCGATGGCTTTTTCAATTATCTTACCATGAGGTATATTAGAAACTACATGTTCATACGTACATATGCCGCTTGGTAGTATCTCCGGAATATCAGTATCAGCGATAACAGGGAATCCATAGTTGATGGCACCGGCTGCGGTGGCATACCATTCATCGGTAACCTCACCCAAAGCTACAACAAACGCAAAAACCCTGTCCTTATTGTACAAGAGGTTTCGTTTAAAATCACCCGCCTGGACACCACCAAAACTAAGCGCGGCACGACTGGCAAATCCAAGAGCATATACCGCCGCGGTAATATCAGAACCGAACGGAACAAGCCTGGTCTCCCAACCTAATTGCACACCACCTTCAACCAGTTGCTGCGAAAATGTCGTACCATTGGTATGGCCAGCCATAAACACATACAAACTTCGTTCCTGGCATTTTAGTGCGATATCGACCGCCGTTTCGACGTCAGGAGCCGCACCGACAATAGCCGCGAAACCAGGTGCGGAACCATCGACAAACTGAATCCCTCTTTCTCGAAGGATTATATCATCTGCTGCACCAAGCCAAATATCACTGACCGGATTTGGGCCTATCAAATACTTACATGCTTCGATAATCTCCTCGGCAAAAAGAGTAGCCATGCCCGCATCAAGAACAGGACCCAGATAAGGCGTCCAAATCTCCTGGTCAACTGGTTCGGGAAGCAATGACCTGATCTCTTCCATCACTTCTTCCATATCTCCAAGAGTTTGAACCTCACGGCCGGTCATCGAATAAATAATAGGTAAATAATACCCGGTGTTTGGGAACTCAACCTTGCTGTCATTACCTTTTTCCTCGATAGCTTTGCTCAGAATTTCCTGAGCCTGTTTGGCTATCTTGTGAGCACCACGGATTGCAGCCGAAGCTATAATTCTTGACATTTATAAATCTCCTTTTCTCAGGTTTCTTTTATTTATAAAACATCTAACGTCTGACGATCTTCCATACTGTAAAGTTTACGCTCTGACGTCTCATTTATTCCAAGGGCATCACGCTTACTTTCAATATGCTCTATCATCATCTCCGCTGCCTTGACGGGGTCAGATTCAAATGCCCATTTGCCACCTAATTCATCTTCTATTTCTTCGGTCAAATACCGTTGAAGATTCGCTGCACCGGTAATCGGCAGTGGCTCTGCTATTACCGTATAGACCCCAGATGCCACAAAGTACATTCCAATGGAAACAGCTTTTTCCGACATCCATTCCGGGGCGGCTCCTGCAACTGGTAAATCGCTAAGATCCTCACCCAATCCGCCCTCGGACACGATATTAGCTAAAATCGTCAAAATCCTGCTGTTGTCCACACATGAGCCAACGTGTAACACCGGTGGAATACCAACTGTTTCGCATATTTCCGCCAGCCCCTTGCCGCAATATTTTTTCGCCGCCTCTGGTTTCATCAGTCCGGCTTTTGCCGCAGCCACAGCACTGCAACCAGTACTGACCACCAGAACATCATTCTTTATGAGTTCTTTTATCATGGTAAGGTGACAGGAATCATGCTGTTGTTTGGGATTATTACAACCTACGACACCAGCAGCGCCACGAAGACGACCTGAAATAATTGCGTCATTTAACGGACGGTAACTGCCGCGGAATTTTCCTCCAAGATGGTAAAAGATATTCTCAGTTGTAAAACCCGCGACTCCATATTCTTTGGCTTTCGGTATATGAAATTCTCCTTTTCTGTTAGGGAAATTTTCAATAGCGGTTTTAACAATTTGTTTAGCGATTTCTACTGCCCGATCTTCGCTAAAGCCGATATGCTTGGCTTCGGCAATATTACATTTAGGCGAAGTGGTAATCAGTTTTGTATGGAAACAGTTACACAGTGAACCAAGTGCTGGCATAACACACTGAACATCTACCAGCATGACATCGACAACACCGGTCATTAAAGCCAATTCCTGTTGCAGAAAGTTACCTGCGACCGGCACACCATGACGCATGAGTATTTCGTTGGCAGTGCAGCACATTCCAGCTATGTTTATTCCCTCGGCGCCGTGGTCCTGAGCCATTTTCAAGAGATCCGGATCATTGGATACGCCAACCATAATATCTGACAGGGTTGGTTCGTGCCCATGAACTATAATATTAACCTGGTTTTTCTCGAGCACACCCAAATTGGCTCCAAAGCGTATTGGCACTGGGCTGCCGAATAAAACATCCGAAAGTTCGGTAGCTATCATTGAACCTCCCCATCCATCGGATAGGCTGCATCTTATGGCCTGTTTCATTAAATTCTTATAGTCGGCTCCGACACCAATATGTGTTCTGTGCATGATCTCAACAACTTCACGGTCAATTGAACGGGGTGTTACTCCAAGTTCTTCCCAAATTTTTTGCCGCGATGCCGGTGCATAGGCCTTTACGGTAGCAAGAGTTCCCTCTTGCCTTCCAAACTCATTCATTGCCACATCAACCAGAACCTCAACGATCTGCTTGGTTGTTTTATCACCTGTTTTAATTCCATAAGTCTCCGCCACCTGCCTTAATTTGTGCTCATCCTTCAGCCTATAATCACACTCTGGATTTTCCACAGCCATCTTCAGTGTATGGACAATATCACGGCCGTGGTCGGAATGTGCCGCTGTGCCCGCGGCTACCATACGCAACAGGTTTCTGGCCGCAATTGTGTCAGCGTTAGCGCCGCAAACACCCAAAGGCGATTTTTTAGAAATTCGGCATGGCCCCATCGAACATATTCGGCAGCAGATTCCCTGCTTACCGAATCCGCACTGCGGCATCTGTTTATCAAGCCGGTCCCAGGCATTTTCATGCTCGGCCGCGGCCATATGTGCTATCATTTCCTGAGATGCCTTATCAACACTACGTTCTTTAGGATCCATAAAAACTGCCTTTCCTCTTTTAATTAAAGCCAGAAGCATTCAACTCCGGCAAAAAAATACAACAATAACACAAGCACATACGATTACACCAATTACCACATTATCGCAAAAATGCAAAAAAAGTATATAAATCTAACAGCTTATTTTAGCATTATCTTGCTATTCAGGAATTACGAAGTGCTCGAAAGCAGTTTTGTTAAAACACCCTTTGCCCCAGTTAGCCTGTCAACAAGTATTGGACTGGACCGATAAACACTTTTGCAATACAAATCCGCCTGCTGAACTTCACAACTGTAATCAATAGTCGCAAGTATAGTTAAATCTTTTAATTGCGATTTTATGGTTTCAATTTGCTGCGGCGATGTAACTTTATTAATAATTCCTGCAACGTGTTTAACACCCAACTTCTGTGCCATTGCAGTTATATTTACCGCTGTCTCAATGCTCCTGCTGCCCGGCTCAACAACAACTATCAGTGCATCGATACCCTGAACAGACGATCTTCCCATAAACTCAAGTCCTGCAGCTAAGTCTACTATAACCACTTCCTGACGCTGCAATATGGTGTGAGTAAGCATAGCCTTTAGAAATGCACCCTCAGGACATGCGCAACCTCCTCCTGCCTGGGTAACAGATCCCAAACTCAGCAGCTTCAATGAGCTCTCTGGAATCTCCAAGCAGTATTTTTCAGGCAAATCACTTATTTTGGGATTTAGCTTGAAATAAGCCCCCACAGCCTCTTTACCGGTACCAGTACGCTCGGCAATCAATTGCTTCATCCTGATCAGCGGCTCGGAACTCTGCTCAGGAGGTATACCAAACGCGTTACAAAGATTAGCATCCGAGTCTGCATCGACGGCAATAACGTCGAATCCTTCTTCAGCATATAATTGCGCTAAAACAGCACAAACCGTAGTTTTACCCACTCCTCCTTTGCCGCTTATGGCTATTTTTGTACCTTTTTGCATAGTAAGACCTCTCAATTCGGGTATAATAGTAATATCATCACAGAAACGGGCGTTAACAGATATCAGTCAGAGCATCGACTGTTATATTAACCGCTACTAACAGGGCGTCCAGCGGCAACTGGTCAGAGGCGGTCTGGTCAAAAAGGATTGAGCCGCGAGCCGCGAACTCGTCATCGCTGCCCCAGACTACAAAAATTAGCGAAATTCGTGGCAGCAATGATAATTCAATAGCGACGTCTCCAAATTCACACTTTTTAGCTCCAAACCGCGCACCCGCCTGGTATAACTGGATGGGATTTGCTCCAAAAACCTCTGCTAACCTATTGGTTGGAAGTATGTGTGGGCCACGAAAAAAAAACTCACCTCCCGGCAGAGATTCCGCTTTTACAAGCTTGTTTGCCAAAGACAATTCCCTGGAGTTTATTAAATACGCCAGGATACAAAGCTGCTCCAGAAATCCTACTGGTGTTGGTACAGAGGGAGATGAAACCAAACAAATTTGTCTTTCGACAAGCTCAACTACATATTGACGACATAGCAGTGTAATAGTGAAACTATCGCGGTCACACAAATATTGACATTTTGCCCTCTGTGCAGTTTTCTGTCTGTCAAGCCTCTCAAGTTGTAGCCAAAGTTCTTCATGCAACTGCTACACACCTCCTTTTAAGCTAAGAGCATTGGAAACTCTAGCCAAATATACGTCATTCGTTTACCATCTCGTCCGCAGTATTTTACATAAATGCTTTGAAAAAATCAACGATTTTCGCGGTTATCTGAGAATTAAGAGCATTTCAAGATTTTATGTATCAGTTTAGGCCGTCACGAGGACAAGGCTGGCAAAGAAGATTACACGCAATATTTGATACCGCCAGCCAAGCTTAGAACGGTTTCAAAAGCCTTTTCAAATGGCAACATCATTTTTCTCCGTAACAAATTCCTGATAATCCTTTATCGTATTGAGGTTATTTATCTGTTCAATCCGATGCAATTTAACGTAGTTGACTTTACATCTTTTTAGAGGATCTAATATTTTATAGTTTCCCGAAGTTATCGATTCATCAATAGCTGTAAGCGTACTTTTTTTATATACAGCGAAAAGAGGTTCATACTTAGATGAGCCGCTTTGTGGCACTACCGCATCAAAATTCCTGCTTTTCTTGATAAGACACTGAACAAGACCAATATCAACTTCAGGGATATCACATGCTATTACAAAATTTACATCATTTTGTGAGACCCTTAATGCCGAGGCAATCCCCATAAGTGGCCCTTTGCCTGTATCTTCATCCGGAACAACTTGCACCTCAAGAAAACTGTACCTTGACACATCATCTGAACTGACAAGAATCTGACTAAAATGGGGATATAACTGTTTAAAGATATGTTTTATCACAGGCTCTCCATTAACCACCAGCATACTTTTATCCTGCTTCATTCGTTTGCTTTTGCCACCTGCCATTATAATTGCCGTCGCATCTCTTTTCATCGCCCACTTGCCATTAACGAGCTTTATCGATTTTATATCAATATCGAATTGATCGCCGTCAAATAACACAATATCATCTGCATATCCAATGACCTCTTCGGCTGATGGTTTACATCTGGTTTCCTTGCCATTTCTGACCATAAAAAAAAGTCCCGGCTCAACAATGTTTCGCAGACTATTTGACTCA
>CAZOPG010000095.1:0-7228 GCA_964581585.1 uncultured Planctomycetaceae bacterium
TATTATCTGAACGGCGCATGCGTAACCTATAACATCGGAAGACGCAGAACTTTCAGCGTTATCGGCCACGAAGGGTGGCATCAATTCTGCAGCAGACATTTCAAGTATCGCCTGCCAAGTTGGCTCGATGAAGGGATAGCACAGCTTTTTGAGACCAGCAAATATAAAAAGAACAACTTCATATTCACGCCAGGCAAAAACTATAGCCGACTTGGCGCACTCAAAATTGTTCTGGCCGCCAATCAGATGATACCACTAAGAAAGATTATAACGCTCAATCCAGGCGAAGTCGTAATGGTCGATCAAAAAAATAAAAGTACAATGGCCTTTTACGCTCAGTCATACGCACTTGTACGTTTTTTAAGAGAGGACAATTACGGTATAAGGCTGAGACAGTATCACCGAATGTTGTTGGGTGCTCTAAATGGAACGTGGCCGCTGAACGAGGCCGAGGCCAGAATTGCCGCCGACAGGAATATTCCAATCACTATAAGATGGAACAGATACATTGGCTCAAAACTGTTTGATATTTATATTAAAGACGATTTTGATAAAGTAGAGCAGCAATATTATCGATTCTGCAAAAAACTCGTCTACCACGTCAGAGTAAAATAAAAAGCCTGACTATTTTCCTATACAGAAGTTTGCGAAGATTTTGTCGAGTATTTTTTCATCAATATCCTCAACTTCCACCCCCAAAAGACTCTGTGCCGCGGTTCGCAAAAACATCGCCGCGACTTCATCGTTATTTTCGCTTATCTTCTCAGTGGCAAAGGTAAGGTTTTCGATAGCTTCGCTGACAGCCTGTCTGTGACGCTGAGTAATCCCGGCATGTCCACTTGACTCAGCAGAGATCAAACCATCAGCAATTATCTTTTGCTGGATCATCTGCCCTATCTCAGCCAGCCCATCTCCCGTTTTGGAACTGCTCGGCAAAAATTCAGTTCCGAAAATTTCATTTATTTTTTCAACCTTTGCATCAAGCTGTAGGGCTGTTATCAGATCGTTTTTTGTCGCTATAAACTGTAGCCGTTTCGGATTGATAAGTTTGAGAACAAACAATTCTTCTTCAAAGTTTTTTCTGGTAACATCAACGCAGAACAATACAAGCGACGCCGAGTTCAGGGCTGTGATCGCCGCAAAATTTGCCAACTCATCGAGCACCCCGGTCGGGGTCGGTTTAACTCCGGCACAGTCAAACAAAACACAGTAACATTTATCGAGCTTGAGTACATGCCTCAACACATCCCTGGTTGCGGACGGTTGGGATGAAACTATACTTCTATCGAACCCGAGCAGGGCATTGAGAAGACTGCTTTTTCCGGCGTTTGGAATCCCAGCGATGCCGACATCGGCCGCATCGACCATCTCTTCAAAACTGATTGCTCCGCCAAGTAACTCACCAAGCTTAGCTGCGATTTTCCCGGCTCTGACAACCGCCTCCTTGCGGTCAATAAATTCAATATCTTCACCGCTGAAATCCAGCCCCGCCTCAAGCAAACTGAGCAAATCAAGGATATCGGTACGAATTTGCGATACTTTCCAGCTCAGAGCACCGGTAAGCAGGTTTTCTGCCGCGGCCAACTGATAACTATTCGAGCTGGCAACGATCTCCGCAACGGCTTCGGCCTGGGACAAATCCATCCGGCCGTTGATATAAGCCCGATATGTAAATTCTCCCGGTTCAGCCAGCCTCGCGCCACCCTCAAACAATTTGGCAATTATCCATTCAACAACTTCGGCCCCCACACAGATATGAATTTCAGCCACATCTTCACCGGTATAGGAACGAGGGGATGGGAATTTATAGAGCATCGCTTCAAGCTGCAGGTCGTCAACTTCAACAATAATCCGCTGAATTGAGCTGCTCTTTTTAATTGAGATATCTGAAGAAACAATCCCGCCTATAACATCAAAAGCCCCAGCTCCGCCGATGCGGATGATCGTTTTGCTCGCAGAGCCGGCTCCACTACTGATAGCGGCGATGGTATCATTAGGCGAAATCATTCTACATGGTTTTGAATGGTGGTTTTGGCTTTTTCTTTTTCAGTTTCCCGCCAGTTTTGCTCGTAACGGACACCAGACCTACTGATTCTTGAGCATCTTTTTCACGAATATGCTTACGAATTATATACTGTTCAAGAACCCCGCCAGCCGTACTGGTCATAATATACAGGTTCAGGCCGGAAGGTGCTCGATACAAAAACAGCAGCATCATAATTGGCATCATCCACATCATCATCTTCTGTTGTTGAGCCGCCTGCGATCCTGTCGAAGCGGACGCACTCGACATAAGCTTTTGTTGAAGGAACATTGAGACTCCCAAAAGTATGGGCAGCAGGTTAAAACTCGTCCCCAAAAAGCTTCCTATAAATGGTATAGTCTCCGTCGCTGCCGGCAAAGCAAAAAGCGCATCCGGTGCAGAAAGGTCAGTAATCCAGAAAGGCAGAAACGCCGCACCGCGTAAATCAATACTGGCGTATATTGCGCTGTAAAGAGCTATCCAGATAGGCATCTGCAGAAGCATCGGAAGACAACCAAGAATAGGCGACGCTCCCTGTTCCTTATAAAGAGCCATCATTTGTTTTTGCTGTTCAGCCTTGTTATTAGCGTATTTCTTTTTTATCTCTTCAGCCTGTGGAGCCAGTTTAGACATTTTCATCATTGAGATTTGGCTCTTTTTGGTTATCGGGTGCAGCACAATTCTGATGACCAGGACGAAAATAATGATGACAATACCATAATTGCCGATAATGCCGTACATCGTTCTCATTATCGCAAGGACCATAAAAGATAATGGCCTGAAAAGATTTCCGAAACAGGCCCGAAAATCAATTACGTTTATGAATCCAAGTTTGCTGTAAAGCTCGTTTTCTTCAAATAGTGTTTTATCTTTTGGCCCAAGGTACAATTGAAACTTAAAATCTTTTGTGCCGCCAGAGCTAATCTCAAACACATCTGTCTCCAGCAAAATAGCTATATTCTCATCCCCACTGTTTTTTTCGGCATCCGGGTTGTAAATAACACCTTTTCTGTTAGATATCCACTCGACGGAAAGATTTTCCGGCTCAACCGGAACAGGCCGCAGAATGGCGGCAAAATACTTATTAGCTATCGAGGCCCATGCAAATTTATAATTATCTTCAGAATAGACAAGTGGTTCCAAACTGCCAGATGGTTTTTTTGCCAGTTTATCAATTAACCACTTCGCAGCATTTATTTCCCCTTCTGGCCCAACGAAGGCGGCGGCGATATTTCTCATATCCATTCGCACCGCTTCCTTAGCTATTCCGCCGGGGCCCCGCATATCAAAACTCATCTTAAAATCATTTTCACTGAGATTTTCAATCAGCACATTGCAATCGACAAGATAATTGTCCGGCTCGACTTTGTATGTCTTTGTCAATTTCACCGAGTCGATTCCATCGAGATGTATAATCGCCTCAAAATTCACTTTCTGTGAACCGTCAGCTTCGTTAATCACCTCGGAACTGCCCCAGTTCAGCCTGCTGAGATCAACAAATTTTCCCTGCTCAACAAAGATGAACCGACCATTTGCCATCGAAAAGAACGTCCCCTCAATGGGTGAGAGAACTTTAAGGGGCTTGGGTTCTTTGCGGTTACGGTCGTTGTATTCAGCCAGACTCGCATAAGCTATAGATGCCCCTCTTGAATTCAAATCAAGCTGAAGCTTGAAGCCGGACCCCTTTTCCGTCGAGCCGATTGAAATTGCCCCTGCCTGGCCGCCAGCAGCGCTGATTTTGGCAAACTCAAAAACTTCTCCTGCCTCTGCGGCACTTCCAACTCCAACACAGCAGAGCAGAAAAGCGGCAATTAATAAAAAACTTCCAATCTTGAAATGCAAATATTCAATTTTCAATTTTTTTACCTTCCTTCACTGAGCCTGTCAGCCTCAAAATTGTCAAGCTCTTTAATAGCGTATATTTTTTTACCGGTGGTTACAAAATCGTATTCAAGACGGACAAAATGAATGTTGTTGCCGTCGATATATGCATAGCTTGCCCGGTTGTCCTTGTCCCTGGGTTGACCGACAGAGCCGACATTTACAATAGCACGTTCATCGGGAATGATCGGGTAGACATTATCTAACTCGTCCGGAGCATAAAAGTCCGGATCATCAAGAAAAACACCCGGAAGATGAGTATGTCCGATAAAGCAGATATGCCGGACTTTTTCAAACTGGGCTTTAAGTTTTGCGGGGTTGTTATAGACATCGTCGGGAAACAGGTATTCGTTTATCGGCCGCCTTGGAGAGGCATGCACAAAATCAAGTATTACCTCGGCCCCGTTAAGTTTAATCGGCCTTGTCCACCGCATCTGCTGAGCCCCGATATATTCCCATCTCTTTTTACAGTTCTCAGGCTTTTGTTCGGTTTCCAGCATTTCCCGCGTCCAGAAGCTGGCACGCTCCGCACCGTGGTTGAAATTTGTCGGCTCATAAAGGACCGCATAATCGTGATTACCAAGAACGCAGGCATTGGTCTTAGTGATTATTAAATCCAAGCATTCCTTTGGATTAGGCCCATACCCGACAATATCACCAAGACAGAATATCTCCTTTATCCCTCGATTCTCAATATCCGCCAGCACAGTCGTCAGCGCCTCCAGATTTGAGTGTATATCACTGATTATCGCAAACATAGTATTCCTATCCAGAACATCCCTAATACAGTGGGCGGTACAGGACTCGAACCTGTGACCTCACGGGTGTGATCCGTGCGCTCTAGCCAACTGAGCTAATCGCCCCAAACAAGTTTGCCTATTAGAACCTCTAAGCCGTGTGGCTGTCAAGGTTTTTTGCAAAGACTATATTCTCGTCCGAGGTCGAAAAAATCCAAATTATTTTTTTTTGACTATTTTAGCGAAAAACGCTCATAAAAACTTTACATCATTGCCGATGTTCTGTATAGTGCCGTAAACAACTTTGATTATGATGAATCAACTTTGATTACGGACGGAGCCGCAACCTCAACTAACGGATTGGTAATATGCCAAATCAGCCCAGAGCTACAAAAGTACTGATTTCTCTTGTGATATCGATGACTATCGGTGCGATTGTTCTGATGGCTCTGGATAGCAAATCTATCTCCGGCGGGGCTTTCAGCTTGGTAAGCTATTCAGCACTTGGCCCAATCAAACAGGCAGTCGTTTTCAGACGCAATGCCACTGCCCAACGATGGGAGCGGATCGAGGTCTTCTACAGCAAAACATCGGGCGGAAATCTTGAGCAACTGTCTTCATTGAGCGGATTGGTGGGCCCGGAGGATATCAACTTCCATTTTCTCATCTGCAACGGACTTGGCGGAATCGACGGACAGGTATTCACAACAGAAAAATGGCTCAGGCAGTGGTCGTCTCTGCCGGACGGTTCTTGGGATGGGACCAAGCGGACGATTAGAATCTGTGTTATCGCAAGCGGTACCAGCAACCCTCCCACAGGAAGCCAGCTTACTCGCACCGCCGAATTGGTTGAAATGCTCGGCAGAAAATTCCACATCATCGACAGCAAAAACATCCTCTACCCCGCCGACTGGCAGCTGTAATTTTTTTTATATTCAGGAAAAAAAACTTGACATTGTAGTGTTTTCGGTTGCAATGCCAGCAACTGTTAGCCGTTTTTCCAACAGTGACGGCCTAAGAGGTGTGGGTAGCAGATAAGGATAAGTGAGAAGAGCTAAAGAGAGTAAGGAGTTAAGTTATGCATGTCGAGAGCAAGAGAAGGGGTTTCTGTGCATTCAGCACCTCAAATTTAACCTTGATCATAATCATTTTATTGTCTTTATTCGCTTATTCATCTTCCGCAGCTGTAACAACAGTCAGTCAGGGTTATTTTAACCTGAACTTCTACAACTTGGGCGATAACAATGGCGCTGAGACAGGACAGGCAAATTGGACCGCTGAACAAATGACCGACGTAGCAGCCAGCACAGGTGCATGGTCTGGCGGCATCACCAACGTCGCAGGAAGACAAATAGAGGTGGATCTTTTCTGGAACGAGCTTAACGTCTACGGCACAAGCGTACTTGGCGGATCGGGAAGCTACAGAATAGCGGACGGAACAACAATATGGAACCTCGGCGAGTACGTTTGGAAGGAAGAGGACAATCCGGGTAGTTCCCCCTTTGATACGATTATCCAGTACGACATCACAGCAGCAGGTGTTTCATGGAACTTCGGTGCTGATGCACCGGGGGCTGGGGAAATAGATTTCCGTAGCGTAGTAACGCATGAGCTTGGCCATTCGCTCGGTTGGGATTCCAGCTTTGACCATGACGACTGGGGATGGTTTTCTACCTCCTATGGAGGTCTGACCGCATGGGATAAGAACCTCGTCGACAGTGCTGGCAACAGGGCTGAAAGCGGTTCGGCAGGCACACCCGGTAATTTTAACCAGACCGACAGTCCGATATTCTTTGACGGGGCAAACGCAGTAATTCTGTACGGCGGGGACGTTCCGATATACGCCCCTGATCCTTATCAACCCGGCTCAAGCCTTTCACATGTGGATGAAGGGTGGTTGGGGGGTCTGCTGATGAGTCCGTCGATTGGAACAATGCAAATGAACCGCGACGTATCCGACCTTGAGTGGGCAATGATGACGGACATGGGCTGGACCGTCGTTCCGGAACCAGCAACTGGTATTTTGTTCGCCATTGGCATTTTGGGACTAACTCGCAAAAAGACCGGGTAGCGGCATTTTTACTTTTAATCCCGGACATTAACGATATCCTGCACTCGGACAAATTCTCATATCAATTTTTGCCAAGACTTATCTTGACAAATAGAAAAGAAGGTGTTATAAATTTCAAACTTGCGGTACAGGTGGCATCGATTTTTGAATTTGTTATTTGTCCTAATGTATTGAGAATAAAGCGCCTGAGGGTGTAGCTCAGTTGGTAGAGCAACGGCTTTTTAAGCCGTAGGTCCAGGGTTCGAGCCCCTGCGCCCTCATTTTTTTCACGTGTCTATGTATTCAAACTCACCAACAGTCGGCGTTGCCCATTAAGCCGCTAAGCTATTCTCTTTCGGCTATGATTATCCAAAGCCCTCAAAGCTTTGCGAATAGGCATTTCAGAACTCATTACTATGATAACGCTATTGAAATTAGGCTGGCGGAGCGTTCAGGGCTGTGGTTAAATCAGTATATAGGTATGGCAGGTTGATTCTTGTGAAGATTGATTTGAATTTTTTCAAGGTCTGTTCCTTA
>CAZOPG010000096.1:0-7109 GCA_964581585.1 uncultured Planctomycetaceae bacterium
GCCTCTCAGCAAAAGGATCAGGACAGTCCGATCAACAGAGCCATGGAACATTTGCAAATGCTTAGTGGTGGAAATCTTAGCAAGAGCAGCTTATTTGGGCTGGGCATTATGCCGTATATTACATCTTCGATTATTTTCATGCTGTTGGGTGAAGTGCTGCCCTCGCTGAAAAAACTCAAAGAGGAGGGACCTTCCGGCCACAAAAAAATACAGGAGTATACGAGATATTTAACTGTGCCGATATGCCTGGTGCAGTCGATGATGATCATGAAACTGGCGACACCATATATATATCCCGGAATTTCGCCGGGCCTGGCTATTGTGATGGGTGTTGTTGGCATGACCGCCGGTACCATTTTTCTGATGTGGCTTGGAGAGCAGATTGACGAGTATGGAATAGGCAATGGCATCAGCCTTCTGATTATGGCCGGTATCGTATCACGAATGCCGGGTACTTTTATGATGGTTTGGGAGAATACATCTTTCACAGTTGGAGCCGGTACTGTTGCTGGAACTTATGGCCCAGCCAAAATCTTATTTCTTATCGTTGCTTTTGTTTTCGTTGTTGCCGGTGCTATCCTTATTACTCAGGGACAGCGACGTATTCCGATTCAGCAGGCCAAACAAATGCGAGGCCGTAGAATGTATGGTGGCCAAAGACATTATCTGCCGTTACGAATAAATCACGGCGGCGTCATGCCGATCATTTTTGCTTCCAGCTTGATGCAGTTTCCACCGATTTTATTCGGGCAATTATTAAGCATAGATAAATTAAGCAACTCGGCGATTCTCAATAGTATTGCAATGTCATTGAGACCCGGCGCTTATACATACAACTTGATCTTCATAATATTGATAATCCTGTTCGCCTATTTTTGGACAACAGTTCAGTTCCAGCCCAAAGAGATGGCCAAGAATCTGCGGAATACCGGAAGTTTTATTCCCGGCCTTCGTCCCGGCCATAGAACCGCCGAATATCTTGAGACCGTTATGACAAGGATTACATATTTTGGTGCTGCTTTTCTGGCAATTATCGCGGTGGTTCCGAGTGTTATTGCTCAGATGCCAGGCCTGGAAATTGACTGGCGTGTCGCGTCGTTTTTTGGTGGAACAGGATTGCTGATTGTGGTAAGTGTATCTCTCGACCTTGTACAAAGAATAGAGTCGAATCTGATAATGCGTAATTACGAAGGTTTTAGTTCCAAAGGTAGAATTAAGGGATCCCGCGGATGATAATAGTACTCTTAGGTCCGCCTGGTGCTGGCAAAGGTACCCAATGCAAGCGTGTGATTGAAAAATATGACCTTGCGCATTTGTCCAGCGGAGATATTCTTCGTGCAGAGCGTGCGGCAGGAACCGAACGGGGCAAAAAAGCTCAGGCTTTTATGGATTCCGGCGGCCTTGTTCCAGACGATGTTATCATCGATATGATGGTTGCAGCAATTGGAAAAGCCGGCGACGGTTGTGTACTTGACGGCTTTCCAAGGACAGTTGTTCAGGCAGAAGAACTTGACAAAGCTCTGACTGACGAAAATAGAAAAATTGACGCTATAGTCAATTTAGAAATAGATGACGATGTGATAGCTAATCGCCTTACAGGAAGACGGAGTTGCCCGGATTGTGGAGCAATTTACCATGTTACGTCGCTTAGGCCAAAAGTTGACGATGTCTGTGATAAATGTGGCAGTGGTCTTGTACAGCGTTCGGATGACAAAACGGATGTTGTAAAGAATAGGCTAAAAACCTATCATGAACAAACCGTTGCCGTTGTAGGTTATTATCAGCAGGTCGGAAAAATTATATTTGATATAGATGCTGATAATGATATTGAAAAAATAAGCGCGGCAATCTTTGAAAAACTTGATAATCTTTTAGCAGTGTGAGTTGATACGAATGACGATAAGACTTCGTAGCCATAGAGAGATCGAGTTACTCAAAAAAGCAGGTTTGGTTGTTGCCGATGCTCTTTCGAAACTAAAAGAAGAAGCAAAGCCCGGAGTTAGTACCGGACAGTTGAACCGAATAGCAGAGCAGGTATCTGCTCTGGCCGGTGCAGACACGCTTTTTAAGGGTGTCAAAAGTCCATATGCTCGAATCCCTTTTCCTGGTGCGATATGTGCCTCGGTTAACGAGCAGGTGGTACACGGCATACCTAGCGATAAGGTCAAGCTCAAAGAAGGCGATATTTTGAGCGTCGATTTTGGTGTCAAGCTGAATGGTTACTGTGGCGATGCGGCTATTACAGTTAGCATCGGCCAGATTAGCCCGCGGAGGCAGAGACTGATGGATGTTACAAAGCGGTTGCTCGACATCGCGGTTGAGCAGATTGCTCCAGGCATAAAATGGAGTCAAATTGCCGCACAGATGCAGAGTTGTGCTGAATCGGCCGGATTTGCTGTAGTAACCGATTTTGTAGGGCATGGAATCGGAACTGAAATGCACGAGGAACCGAAGGTTCCAAATTTTGTAAGCGACGAGTTGCTTAGAAATGATATAGTGCTGGCAGAAGGAATGATCCTGGCCGTCGAGCCGATGGTGAATATGGGTACCAGCCAGGTTGAGACGCTAAAAGACGGCTGGACGATAGTAACGAAAGACCGCCAATGTTCCGCTCATTTCGAGCATACAATTGCGGTAGTTAAAAATGGTTGTGAAGTTTTGACGATATAGTATGGTAAAAAAAGACGCGATAAAAGTCGATGGTAAGATATTGGAGACATTGCCCAACGCCATGTTTAAGGTCGAGTTGGAGAATGGCCATATGATTATGGCCCACGTTTCCGGAAAAATGAGGATGCACTTTATACGCATTCTTAACGGCGACACTGTAACAGTGGAAATGTCGCCCTATGATCTTACCAAGGGCAGGATTATATTACGTCATTAGAAAATATGTAACGGATAGGTGTGATTATGAAAGTAAGAAGTTCTGTAAAACGTATATGTGAAAGTTGTAAAATTGTTCGTCGCAAAGGTGTCATTCGTGTGATTTGTCCGGCTAATCCACGGCACAAGCAGCGACAGGGTTAAAAATATAAGCAGAGAGGTTTTTATTATGCCACGTATAGTAGGTGTTGATGTTCCGAACGATAAAGCTGTGCTGATTGCATTGACTTATATTCATGGGATAGGTCGCTATTCTGCAGGTCGAATTTTGAAGGAAGTTCAGATCGATCCGGTAACGCATGCCGGACAACTTACAGAGGACCAGGTAAGCCGTATCGCTCAGATTATTGGCAGGGATTTTGTAGTTGAGGGTCAGCTTCGCAGGCAGATAATGCAAAATATTGGTCGCCTGAGAGATATTGCCTGTTATAGAGGTGTTCGCCACAGAAAAGGTTTGCCTGTACGTGGCCAGCAGACACAAAGTAATGCACGTACGCGTAAGGGTAAGAAGAAAACTGTTGCTGGCAAGAAGGGCGTTAAAGACCTGCATTAAACGTTTGAATTTATGTTAAGGGATATTGGCTAAATGGCAAAAGGTGCTAAAACAAAGATAAGAAGGAATGTTGCAAAGGCAATTGTGCATATTCGCGCAACATTTAATAATACTTTGATTACCATAACGGACACAGATGGCGCTACCATCTGCCGTGATTCTGGTGGTACAGTGGGTTTCAAAGGTTCTCGCAAGAGCACTCCATTTGCTGCTCAGCGGGCTGGTGAAAAATGTGCCAATATGGCTAAACGACACGGCGTTCGTGAGGTGGAAATTAGGGTTAATGGATCTGGCTCAGGACGCGAGTCGGCAATTTCTGCGATACAGGGTGTAGGACTGAGAATATCTTCTATTGAAGATGTTACTCCGATTCCGCACAATGGTTGCAGGCCTCCTAAAAGGAGAAGAGTTTAAGTTAGCATTAATTGTTCGTGAAGCAAAATAATTTTGGAGTGAATACGAAATATGGGACGTTATTTAGGGTCATCTTGTAAACTTTGTCGCCGTGAAGGTATGAAGTTGATGCTTAAAGGTATCAGATGCGAAACCGGCAAGTGTCCTGTCGAGAAACGACAGAAGAGTCTTGCTCCTGGCATGCATGGCTGGAGACGTGGCAGAAACAGTGATTACGGAGTTAGGCTTCGCGAAAAGCAGAAGGTTAAAAGGTATTATGGTCTTGGAGAAAAGCAATTTATACATTATTTCCATAAAGCTGAACGTACCAAGGGCAATACCGGAGAAATCTTGCTGGCCTTGCTCGAAAAGCGGCTTGATAATGTGATTTACAAATTGAACTTTGCAGCTTCTCGAAAAGCGGCAAGACAAATAATCGCGCATGGACATATTCATATTAATTCGCACAAAGTTGACATTGCTGATTATTCTGTCGATATCGGCGATAAAATTACTATTAGAACAATCAGCAATGTCAACTTTGTGCGAATTGCTGATTATTCTGTCGATATCGGCGATAAAATTACTATTAGAACTTCAGAGAAGAGTTCTAATAAAATAAAAGAACAGTTGGCAACAAATCCAAACTACACAACGCAGGCGTGGTTGCAGCTTGATATTGGGGCTCCTGCTGCTACTATTGTGGCTTTACCAACCAGAGATGATGTGCAATTGCCGATCGAAGATCAGTTGGTTGTGGAGTTTTGCTCAAAATAAAGCTTAAAAAGAAAGTTAAAGAATAGAAAATCAGGCAGATAACAGAGAGCAATTTCTGAGCGGGATTTGGTCCCTGCCAGAATTACTGAGAACATCTGTCCCCGTTTTAAGGAGGCCATAATATGAGAATGACATGGAGAGGGTTGGAACTGCCGACTCGCGTTGAGCAGGATAAGGATTTAGCTACTGATAACTATGGTCGGTTTTACATCGAACCTTTTGAACACGGTTTGGGAACCACTATAGGCAATAGCTTAAGACGAGTATTGTTGTCATCTTTGGCAGGTGCAGCGGTTACTTCGGTTAAGATTTCTGGAGTAGACCACGAGTTTACCAGTATCAAGGGAGTGATGGAAGATGTTACCGAAATAATCCTGAATATAAAAAATCTTATCCTGAAAAAAACTTCCGATGAGCCAAAAGTTATCACACTGAGAGCGAATGAGCCAGGGCAGGTGAAGGCCGGACAATTAGACTGCGATCCAACTGTTGAGGTAGTTGATCCCGACCATGTTGTGGCAACTTTGACGAAGAAGGTTGATTTTGAAATAGAGATGACGGTTGAAAATGGCCGAGGCTATTCACCTGCTGCTGAGAGGCTTGCTGAGGTTGACAGATTCGAGCAGGAACTCGGGCGAATTGAAATAGATGCGATATATTCACCTGTAACAAGGGTTAGATATAAAACTGAGGATACTCGTGTTGGTCAGAAAACAAATTACGACAGGCTAATTGTAGAGATATGGACAGATGGAACCGTTGCGCCGGATATGGCACTGGTGGAAGCAGCGAAAATAATGAGAAAATATATCAATCCTTTTGTTCAGTATTTTGAAATTGGACAGGATACCGTCGAACAGGTTGATATTACCGATGAAGAGGAAAGTCCGGATGTTGATGAAGAATTGGTTGCCAAATTGGCTACATCACTACTGGAACTCGAATTTAGTGTACGGGCGAGTAATTGCCTTGAGGCAAGTAGTATTGAAACAGTTGGCCAACTGGTCAAATTGACAGAAGCTGATTTGTTAAAGTTGCGGAGTTTTGGCAAAACAAGTTTACGTGAAATCAAGAGAAAGCTTTCTGATATGGGGCTTTGTCTTGGGATGACAGATATCGAATGATAAAAAGAAGGAATTAGACATATGCGTCATCGAATAGCAGGAGGTCAGCTTAACAGAACAAGTGCTCACCGCATAGCGTTGCGGCGAAACATGGCTGCTTCACTTTTTGAACATGAGACGATTTCAACGACTTTACAGAAAGCTAAACATGTTAGAAGCTTTGCTGAAAAATTGATAACGTTAGCTAAGAAAGGTGATTTGGCTGCAAGAAGGCGTGCCATTTCACTGCTTGGAAATCGAAATATTGTTGAAAATATCAATGGTGAAGTTGAGAATAAGGGAACGGTTATAAGCAAACTCTTTAGCGAGATTGCACCGCGTTATCTCGACAGACCTGGCGGCTACACAAGGATTATTCGTTTATCCAAAAACCGGCTGGGAGATAACGGAAAGTTGGTACTACTTCAACTTGTTGGTTCCGAAACCAAACCTGCCGAGACTAAAAGCTCTGCCGGCAAGGCCAAAGGTGTTAAAGCTAAAAAAATTGCAGATGCAGAAGTGGTCGATGAACCTGTTGAGTTGGAAGCTTCCGAGGAAAAGAAAGAGCAGAAATAGGTAGGAATAATGACCGTTCGGGATTGTATCTTCTGTGAAATTGTTGCGGGCCAGGTGCCTTCGATAAAGATATACGAGAACGATTCGGTTCTTGCCTTTATGGATGTTGGCCCTATTAGTGAAGGTCATACTTTAGTAATACCAAAAAGGCATTTTGAAAAATTGGACGAGTGTCCTGCGGAAATTTTGAGTGATATTAGCATTGTTCTTGGAAGGGTAGCAAAAGCAGTTTCGCAAGTCATGGCTTCGGACGGCTATAATGTCCTGTGTAACAATGGCCGAGCCGCGGGCCAGTTAGTTGAACATGTTCATTTTCATATAATACCGAGGAAAAAGGATGATGGCGTATTCAGCAAGTGGCCGTCATTTGAGTACGAACAGGGTAGAGCTGAAGAAATTGCCGGAAAAATTTGTGCAAAACTATAGTTGAAAATTATTGCTATTTGTGTTATGAAAATAATAGAATTGATCGCGGGGTAGAGCAGTCTGGTAGCTCGTCGGGCTCATAACCCGGAGGTCGTTGGTTCGAATCCAGCCCCCGCTATTTACTGAAGATAAAGGACTTACAGCAATGTAGGTCCTTTATTTTTTTGCCTAAAATTGGCTTTTGTACAGTAAATTGTACAGTACCAAGTGGTAAAGATGAAGGGCAATAACCTGAAACCTTTATTACAAGGAGACTGTTATGGCCGGTTTAATAAGACGAGGAAAAAAGTATTATCTGGTTTATCTTCAAGGGCAGAAAGAAAAACGAATAAGTTTAAAGTGGTGAACAGCATTCAAAATAGAGCCACTTGAGGGGTGTGTTAGGCCTTAAAAAG
>CAZOPG010000097.1:0-7102 GCA_964581585.1 uncultured Planctomycetaceae bacterium
TCCCTCTTTTTTTTGATATCCATATTCGAAAATTATGAATTGCATCATCTCTATCACTGCCAAAATAAACCTGCTTCCCGTTGCTTTCTGTTTTATAGTGGGTATTGTAATATTGCCCCAAAGACTTGTTATATGATAATCCCACAACAGGTTTTCCTTTGTAATCGACAACATATTTGGCAGGTCTGCCCCTTCTTTTTTTAGCCATTTTTCACCTACTAAATAAATTAAGATATTTAGGTGTATATGGTAACGGGAGAGGAAGAAAAAAACAAGTATTAAATGTAGTATTAGATGTAATTGGGGTAAATGCAAAAAGATAACTCCTTATAAAACAAGAAGTTATCCCTAATAGCCCCAAGGGGATTTGAACCCCTGTTGCCGGGTTGAAAACCCGGTGTCCTAGGCCTACCTAGACGATGGGGCCACATAAAACTGTCGATTAATTAACAGTCATACTGGCAAAATTGGCCAACACTTCTTACTCCATTTCTATAGCTTCAACGGGACACTCATCAACACAAACACCACAATCAACGCAGGCACCTTCATCAATAACAGCTTTGCCATCCACCATCTTTATAGCTTCGCTTGGACAAGACTCAACACAAGATTCACAACCAGTACATTTGTCAGCATCAATTTTTGCCGGCATAAACGCTTCCTTTCAATGCAAATTCATATTTATTTTTTTTATCGGTGAAGCGGGAGATATTACGAAATTTTGAGGGCTTTGACAACAAAAATCTTACAAAATCTAATTCATTCACAGCAAAAAAACGTTACATTGGCGATTTCACGCCCAAAAACAGCATTTTAATGTAATGCTTAATCAGATTTTTTGGGGGGCGCAGCACCTAAAGCTATTACCATATCACGGACAATCTGGCTTTGGTCATGCTCAGCAAGCCAGTCGGTAACATTTTGAAATCGCTGTTGTTGTGATTTGGCAAGTATAAAAGCCGCCATCACCCGAACCGGCCAGTTTTCGTCGCCCAGCTGCACAGAAACATCCTCTATAATACTATAATCCAGCTTCAGAGGCAGTACGGCTGCCAATGCCTGAACCTTTATGTTCCAGTTGTCATCCTCCATAATTCGTGCCAGGGCTGATTTTAGCAATTCCGGCTCAGCATACATTAACTTGTAGAGCGGGCCGGTCTCAGCCATACTCTGCTGCTCCGCAAGTAAGCCAGCGAAGAGCCGAGCGGATTTAACCTTCTGGCCGTAACGACCATCGGAGATAGCGTCAAATCTTTGCTGTAGGTATCTTAGGTTTAGAACCAACTTTTTCCGCCGAAAACTCAGCTTTGTCGGGGCAATATCAATAGCACTAAAAACATTTCCATTTGCATCGACGACTGGCTCCAAATAAGCGGTAAGCTCTATTTGCAAGTCTGCCTGGGGATAATTGTTTAGCAGTTTTCCGAATCGGCCGAACATTATTTCCAGTGGAACAGATATCGCGCCACCGGGTTTGATAAGATCTGAAGGCCGAATTTTTTTGGATATGAGGTTCGGTATATCTGCCTTCATATCTCCCTTTATCCGACAATCCACCCTTATATTTCCTTTGAACAGGCTATCATCGGAGATGACGAGCATCTGTGAAGATGTGTTTGTTATGATTAGGTCAGGGTTAATTTTTCTACCATACGAAAACTCAACTCCGCCAAGTCTAAGTTTTGTTGAAATAATTTTTTTCATTCCGACAAATTTAGTAACGACGGGAACACCAAATTCACTCTCCAGCCCGGCCATTAGAGCAGCAAGGTTAATTGGAAAAATATACTCTGAGCTGTATTTTATCAGCAGTGTTTTGGCATAGGCCGCTTCCAGAGACGCTGGGTTCATAGCGATGGCAGATTTTAGATTTTTTGCAGCGGACTCAACATCTTCGCCGCCGACTATCAAAGCCTTGGTTATTGCGGCAATCTGTTCCTGCTGCTCGAATTGCTCAGCGATCGGCTCGGCCAGTTCGTCCTGATCGTTTATCTTTAGTGCATAAGCGAAAACCGAAGCTGCTCTAGGAGAGTTCGGCTCCACCTCATAAGCCTTAGTTGCCCAGGTTAAGGCTTTCTGCTCGTCCGGCTTTATGAAGCCATAATACCATGCAAGCTCTACAAATTTATTCTGCTGAGCAGCGTCAGCAACAGAAAGAATAGCATGTGACTCGGCGTCAATACGGCGAAAGATATTGTCCGCCTGGCTAGTGTCGGCAATTTTCATTGCGGATTTTGCCGCTATGGCCTCAGCAATTATATCGAAACCGCCCTGACGACGTACCTTATCGATAACATCACGGAACAGGTTTTGATTTCCTTCCATGTTATAACAACTCTGCAGCCACGGCAAATACAGCGATCGCGGCAAAGGCTTGTCAGCGTTCAGATAAACAAACAGATCGGCACAATATTGGTATCCATCCGCGGCAAGCGAATGCAGCATAAGCGACTCAGCCGTTTGAGCAAAATTGAATGCTGACTCAAAATCCAGCGGGTTAACAATCATCATATTACGAAGATGAATTAAAACAATAACGCTGTCCGGAGGCTCAACACCAATAGCGAGCAGTTTGGCAAAAGCCAGTTTGTTATATTTATTTACGTTGTAAGCCTGCATCAGGTAAAAATTTGCCGCATCGACATCGGGCTTTTCGGCCATCAGCAGACCTAACTGGGTTGCTAAATCGGAGGCAAAATAGTCGTTTTTGCTTCCAAGCCTCGTAATCAACTCGACCAACAGATTTTCCCGTTCCTCTCGTGAATTAAGCCTTTCAAGCAAATATTGCACAGCTTTAGTAGGCACTTCTAGGTCACTGGATGCATTTATATAACGATCAAGCGATATGTGAACCGCATCAGTATAATCCTGTTCGGGGTACAACCAGCAAACGTTTATCACTTCCGGCAATATGTAAGTTGACCTTTCATCCAAGGTTACAGCGGCATTAAGCAATACTATCGCCTGTTCAGCTTCGGAAGAGCCGGAGCCGGGCTCCTTGTAAAGTTGGCTAGCAATTTCATATAGGGTCCGAGCCTCTGGCCCAGAGGATAGACCCTGAGATTGAGAAAGCTCCTGAGCCGAAGAAACGGCGCCAAAAGCGGCAATCACAAACAAAATCACAATTATTTTAGTTCTAAATATCATTGAGAATCTCATTTTTCAACACCACACACTAAGTTTATCGGCCATATCCATACAACAATACAGTTTTTTGTATAAGGCTTAGGCTCTTTTGCCGGTAAATATAGAAAGCATTTCAATCTTCAGTAGCTTCGCACCGGCCCAGTAGAGAGCAACAGCTGTCGATACCGCCACAGCTATTTTTGCGATATTGGGAAGGTTTTCAGTAAATTTTAGCATCAAAACCATAATAACAGCCATAATAAACGTGTTTACAACGGTTTTTAATAAAGCCTCGGCCATGCCATCCAATACAGCAGCACCAAGCCTTTTCCGCAGTGCCAGAATAAGAATTATTACCTGCAAATAGGAACAAATCGCCGTTGACAGGGCCAAACCAGCAGTGCCTAAAGACCAGATAAGCGTTAAATTGAGGAAAAGATTGACAATAACTGCCAAAAGAGCGGTTCTAGCAGGGAGTTTTGAATCATGCATCGAATAAAATGCCCTAGTAGCTATCTGCTGAGCAAAAAATCCAGATAGGCCGAGAGCATAACACAAAAGCACCCCGGCAGTCAGATTACTGTCACTGGCTGTGAATTGGCCATGCTCAAATAATGTTGCTACGAGGGGTTTGGCCACCAACATTAGCCCTACTGTCGCCGGAACTGCAATAAAAACGGCACATCTAAACCCCCGTGCAATTACAGCGCAAAGTGAATCAAAATCTTTCTTTGCAGCCTGAGCGCTCATCACCGGAAAAATAGCCGTAGCCAGCGAGATGCCAAACACCCCCAGCGGAAACTGATAAAGCCTTTGTGAATAGAATAATTGCGAAACAGCCCCTTCCCACAGTGGATATTTTATCTGTGAGCCTAAAAGTGTGAAAAACTCCCCCTTTTCCGCTGAACCTGAAAACCACAGCGCAATAAAATCGTCAGCTAATGTGTTGATCTGTGTTACCGTCAACCCCAGAATCATAGGGCCCATCATAAACATTATTTTCCTGAACGGCTCAGACCTAACATCCCAACTTGGCCGAATATAAATCCCTCTCCGGCTCAGAGGCACAAACTGCATCAGAAGTTGAACTATCCCCGCAATAATTACAGCGACAGCAACAACAAAAACCTGTCTGCCCGGCTGCATAGTCAGCACCCATCCGCTGAAGCAAAGCGAGCCGATAATAAAAATATTTAATACAATCGGAGCCGCCGCCGGTGCCGCAAAATGGCGATGGACATTTAATACCCCCGCAATGATCGCTACCGTACAGATCAAAATCATATAAGGAAGCATTATCGCGCTCAAGGCCAGCTTTAGTTCAGTACCCGGATAAACGGTAAAAAACTTGTAATAGACCCAGATGATAAGTTCACCGAACAATACAACACCGCACAGTAATACAAACACAACAGAGATGACCGTATTGGCCAACTTCTTTGCCTGATCGGGATTTTTTTGAAGCTGTTCACTGTAAATCGGAATCAGCGAAGAAGACGCGGCCCCCTCACCGAAAAGCCTTCTTGCAAGGTTAGGTATCTTAAAAGCGATCGCCCAGCCATCCATCAATCCACCCGCACCGAGAAAGTACGCAAAGGACATCGTACGCAACAACCCCAGAACTCTTGATATCACTGTAAGGGAAACAATCTGTCGAAAACCTCTTATCATAAAGATAGTTTATAACCTCACAACATAAGTATTTCAATTCGTTTGTTTAGAGCTGTCCTGGTGGGCAACGGATAGAACTGCTGCATAAACCCTATCCGCACCGACTTTTTTCAATATCCTTGCGCATTCGTTCAGCGTCGCTCCGGTAGTTTTGATATCATCAACCAGGCAGATGGTTTTATTTTTAAAGCTATGCCCTTTTCTTACGGCAAAGGCGCCCTTTACATTTTTAAGCCGAGCCGCATCGGTCAAAGCAGCTTGCCGTTTAGTATTTCGGATACGGACAAGGTCATAATTTGACGGCGGAGAATTACCGTCAAAGCTTTTGGAGATAAGATAGGATTGATTGTAGCCGCGCCCTAACCGCCTTGTCCAGTGCAGCGGCACGGGCACAAAAAAATCCACATCTTTGGCAAATGTACTTCCGGCAAATGCTGCCCCAGCCAGAAATGAAAGGAATGGTTTCAATTCGGTTTTGTCAGAGAACTTGAATTTTAATATCATATTTCGCAGCAGATCGGTATATATTCCCGCTCGCGCGATGGCGTCGAAATGAAAATCTTTTTCCTGACAATCAGCACAGCCGTCTGGCAAAAGAGCGTATCGACTCACATCTTTTCCGCATCGCCAGCAGTAATCGCCACCGCTGCATTGGCGAAGCAGAACCCAGCAGTCATTGCAAAGAAACTTATCCGTTTCAGAAATGACAACACCACAGTTACAGCATTTTTTCTGCCATAAAAGCGGCACCAGCCCGCTAAATAACCGTCCAATGGTCTGTTCAATAATCCTCACACCGCCGATTATACACAAAAGCTCCGGCAAAAACAAAGGTTTGTTACTTCAAATCGTATGCTCTGTTGTCCAGCAACATTTACCACTCAAGAAAATCCGGAACATAATACGGTGCATTACTTTTGCCTATTGAGCCTGTTTTTGCCGTTGCTGAGGCGTACTTTGCCCCTTCTGTATCCATTGCCTTGCAGTGTCCATCGACAAAAACCACATTTGTTTTTTCATTATGTCGAAAGCATGTAGTTGGGCTTATATTTTTGTTCCATTTTCCAGAGTTATAAATATAAGGAGGGTCTATAGAAAAATTATTTATCAAGATAGGATTTTTCCCGGTACAATCCATGTCTATAAGAGTATCAGCAAAGGCCAGAACAGTAGCAGGCTGTTTTATATTAGCTATTTTTTTCCATGGCTGATTTCTAATCCCATACCAACCGCTCTGAGGGGGACTAAGATAATATCCGTTATAGCCGTAGGTGCTGGTTATCCATTTTGGATCATCTGGTTGGTTCGGAGGTTTCCCCTGAAGATTATAACTGCCGAAAGCTTGCGATGGACACTGATAGACACTGCTTGCAGAAAGTTCACTTTTGAGGTAAGGCCAAACAAATCCCTGTTTATGGTCGATGCCGGCGTTAACTCCGCTGACAATCTTTTTGCCCCACCAGTATACCCCTGACGAACCGACAGATGGCATAGCATAGCCGTTATAATCGTCAGTATATATAACAAAAGCTAAGCTTAGTTGCCTTATATTACTCATACATACAATACTTTTGGCCTGGCGACGCACGCTGCCAAGGGCAGGCATAAGAATTCCAAGCAAAACTGCGATGATTGAAATAACCACCAGCAGTTCAACAAGCGTAAAACCTTTTGGAGGCCTACGCTTGTGTTCTCTGAATATATCAGATTTAAAAATTATCAATCCAACTCTCCATACCACTGTTCGGCCAGAAGCATAAAATCTGAAAAATCAATTATTCCATCAAGGTTCAAATCTGCTCGCAATATCCCTATCGGCCTATCATAAAGCCAGCAGTCAGCTAATTCTGCCAAATCATAGCCGTCTACTCTGCCGTCTTCTTCTATGTCAGCCAGCAACGCAGGCTGATAAAACTTAAAAAGTCCATCGCTTCCTATCGTATAAACGCTGTCACATGTTACAGCCGGACTGTTTCCACATTCATTGGCGTCATAGTGTGCAATAATAAAATTAGGGTCTCCGTAGCCAGCGATTGCATCCAGAATATACATTTCTGAAGATGATCCGGAGTCCGTCGGCATTGCTCCGACATATAACTTGCCATTCGCATAGGCTGGCTGATTTGCCCAGCCTCCAACAGTCAACTCCGCTGGTGTTTCCCACAGTTTGACAACACTGCCTCCGAGATCCTGATACGCCTGAACTTTTGGCCTTGAGCCCCAACCGTCAACACCTCCGGATATATAGATTCTATATATCCGGAGGTGTTGACGGTTGGGGCTCAAGACCAAAAGTTCAGGC
>CAZOPG010000098.1:0-7073 GCA_964581585.1 uncultured Planctomycetaceae bacterium
ATTAAGCTAACCAGTACTAACGCTCGATTACTTGACCATATCAATCATTGATTGCTATGTGGCCAATGTTTTATGCAAGCTCATTCAATGATATCTGCGCTATTTTTTGGAATTTGTCAGGCCTTGTGCCTGATAACAAATTTCCTGGTGACTATACTGACGGTGAAACGCCTGATCCCATTCCGAACTCAGAAGCTAAGCCCGTCCGGCCGATGGTAGTCCGTGAGGGCGAGAGTAGGTGATTGCCAGGAATTATAAAGGCCTGTTCCCAACGGAGCAGGCCTTTTCCTTTGCGCAAAATTTGGTTTGACATAGGCTAAGGGGGGAATTACACTGCTGCTGTGAAAAAGACCCTCGGTGCCGAACAACTTCGTCTTGGTAATAAAGAATGTTTTTTGCCGAAACTGAAAAATTGTACAACATGAAATTTGGATTGCCTATATGAGCAGAGCTCCGTTTCAAGTGTTAATCCTGCCCTTTCGCTATGGAGAGAGAAACGAATTTGAGTACGCCATTTTCAAAAGGAGCGATGGTGACTATTGGCAGTTCATTGCTGGAGGGGGTGAAGGTGGCGAAACCCCTACTGATGCTGCCAAACGTGAAGCGTTGGAGGAAGCAAGAATTCCCTCTATTTCCAAGTATATCTCTCTCGATTCAAAAAGTACCATTCCGGTTGTTGGTGTAACAGGAAATTTTACTTGGGGGGAAAAGGTGTTCGTGATCCCTGAATATACATTTGGTGTAGAAGTGGATTATGGCAGCACTCTTCATCTCTCGAAGGAACACACAGAGTATAAGTGGGTCACGTATGAAAAAGCTGTAACCGTGCTTAAATGGGATAGCAACAAAAATGCTCTCTGGGAACTTAATGCACGGTTTGCTCAGTAAATCTAATTAAACAATGAATATTAGCCGTTGTATTTTATGGAATTGCAGATTGTGGGGAGATAACTGATGCCGGTTGTTGTAGTTGAGGGCATTACATGTGTTGGGAAGACAAGAACTGTGCGAGCGATTGTGCGAGACTCATGGTTTAGCGATCATGCGACCCATTTGCTTGTTGGTGAGCAGATCACGACTGTGCCAATCGGTGCCATTGAGAACGATGGTAGTATAAACCAGCCTGCACGCCGAGGCCATCATTCGGAACTCATGAATATCGTTGATGGATTGCATCGAATTGCGAACACATCCAAAGCCGAAGGATATAATCTCCCGTGTATTGTCTTGGAGCGATTCTACCTTAGCTTGGCGGTAAAATCTGGAGCGGCTCAATCCATTCCACCCGATTTAGCTGAAGTTGACGATTGGCTGTGTTCCATGGACGCGCTATTAGTTCTGCTTGTCATTGATCCAGAGTTAATTCCCTCGCGATTGGCAGATGCAAAACTCCGTCGACAGGGGGTAGAGCGAGATGCGATGGAACGGTGTTTTTCGTCTCCAGGGACAGCTTGTCGGCTTGCGCTAAAGCAGGCCAACTACCAATATCTCATTTCCAAGATGCGCGTGCGGAGTTTGGTTGTGAATACGCGTGACTGTGCATGGGAAAAATATGCTCGGTTGATTGTGGCTCAATTCGACAGATGACCTGTGGCGTATGATTTATGAGTGAATTTGCGTGATGACCTGCCGAATGAATCGGCAGGCTAACTTTTGTGGGTTTTTATTTTTTGTATGCTTCGTCGGGGTTGTAGACTTTTTCCGCTGTAAACTCGAGTTTGTTTTCGTCCTGTTTCAGTGCTCTGTAGAAGCATGACTGGTATCCAACGTGGCACTGGCCGGAATCGACTTTGACTTTTAGAATTAAACAGTCCTGATCACAATCGACGAGAATTTGCTTCACTTTCTGAACATGGCCGCTTTGCTCGCCCTTTTTCCATAGTTTCTTTCTGCTTCTGCTGAAAAAGATCGCATTGCCGGTTTCGATAGTCAACCTGAGCGACTCGGCGTTCATATAGGCGACCATCAGGATTTGGCCGCTATCTGCATCCTGTGATATCGCTGTTATCAGGCCGTTACTGTTAAATTTTGGCTTAAATTCCAATTCCTGTTCGATGTCTTTGTTTACGCCCATCTGCCGGACTCCTTAAATCTTTACAATATACACACTTGCCGCTGTCTATTTTACCTGCTATCATGGCTGGAAACAAACAATTAAATAACTTTTACTATTGGCGATTTTGTTTACCAGTAAAATGAATTGTTTTTAAGGAAAGATGTTTTGCCGGAAAATGTCAGCGATAAAAAAAAGCGGTTTGCTAAACACATATCGTATTTATTGCGTTTTTTGGTTGCCGGCATTGCTTTATATCTGGCTTTCAGGGGGCAGAGCCTGGCTGATATAGGGAAAGTTTTTCTTAATCTTGACCTCTGGGTGCTTGCCGCGGCTATAGGCCTTTGGTTCGTGAGCCAGTTAGTTTTCGTTTTACGCTGGCTGCTTCTGCTGATAGCCCAAAAGATATACATAAATTATTGGCAGGCGGTAAGACTTCACCTTTTGGGCCTGTTCTACAACAACTGTATGCCAGGCTCTGTAGGTGGTGATCTGCTGCGTGCATGGTATGTAACCAGCCATACAGAGAAAAAAGTAGAGGCGGCACTTAGTGTTTTTTTTGACCGTGCAATCGGGCTGGGCTGTACATTGCTGCTGGCGGCGGGGGCATATCTGTTTGTGCCTGTCAGTGCAGGCGAGGGCAGGCTTGAAATTTCTGCAAACTTTCACATCGTCGATAAACTCGTTCAGTATAGATTTGCTATCATCGGCGCATTTGTGTTTTTCGCTATCGTTCTTACGGGAATGTGCGTTCTAAAAAAGACAAGACGGCTATTGGTCAAAGCGCTAAAGTTTATCAAAGTACACGGTCAGACTGTTCTGTCAAAAATTGGCACCGCAATCCGCATCTATGGCAGTAAGCCGTTAATGTTGCTGACAGCGATCGTGTTGTCTTTTGTCTGCCAGGCTATGGCTATTACAAGTGTCTGGATGATCGGGCGAAATCTTGGGATAGAGGCGCCTGTCAAATACTATTTCGTATTCTTTCCGCTGTCATGGATTTTGGGGATGCTGCCGATAAGTGTCGGCGGTGCTGGAGTTATGGAACTCGGATTGAAGGGGATGTTCAGCCAGGTAACAACTGTAACAGAAAAGCAGGGACTGATACTTGGATTGGCACAGAGGGTAATACTTCTGATAGTCTCAATGCCGGGCATTTTCATACATCTTGCTGGAAAGCACCTGCCCGCAGAAAAACGCTCTTAGGGGGTTGCATAATGAGAAAAAATATGTACAATGGGGATTTGATCTAAAACCCTTATCAGGAGTATTGTTATGTGTGAAAATTGTGATTGCGGCAAGGAAAAGACGCTTAGCGACCGAATAATCGAAGTGATAGATACTATCAAGCCGATGCTTCAGAATGACGGCGGGGATATTGAATTTGTCAGACTGGAAGAAGATAATACCGTGAAGGTTCGTCTGCAGGGTGCGTGCAAAGGCTGTCCCGGTGCGCAAATGACTTTGAAAATGGGAGTGGAGAGATTGTTGAAAGAGCGTATTCCAGAGGTTAAGGAAGTCGTGGCGGTCGATTAGAGCGTTAAGGCTTTTTTTACTTTTTTGGTGTTCGGGCGGTTGATAACCGTCTTTTCGGTAATGATGGCGGTGATGTTCTCGGCGTCGGTTACATCGAATGCGGGATTGTAAACATTTATTCCAGCCGGGCCGGTTTGTTGGTCGGCAAAACAGCTAACTTCGGCGGCGGGTCTTTGTTCGATTGGAATCTGCGAGCCGTTCTCGATAGTCAAATCAAATGTGCTCGACGGGGCGGCTATGTAGAAGGGGATTCCATGATGCTTTGCCAGTATGCTCAGGCTGTATGTTCCAATCTTATTGGCAGTGTCGCCATTGGCGGCGATGCAGTCGGCTCCGGTTATTATCGCGTCAATTCTTCCCTGCTTCATTAGTGTGCCAGCCATATTGTCGCAGATGAGTGTAACATCAATGCCGGCCTGCTGCAGTTCCCACGCGGTCAATCTTGCGCCTTGTAACAGCGGCCTGGTTTCATCGACGTAAACCTTAAACTTTTTGTCGTTGTTGCAAGCCTTGAACATCGGCGCAAGTGCTGTGCCTGTCCCAGCCGTTGCCAGTGCCCCAGCGTTACAATGTGTGAGGATGGTGCTATTGTTCTTTATAAATTGTTCGCCGTTAATGCCAATTTGCCTGCACATCAGGATGTCTTCATCGCAGATGGCCTGCGCCTCTTTCAAGATGGTTTTGCGAAACTCGTTGAAATTAGCGTTTGGGTTCTCAGCGATAAATGCCGCTGCGGCCGTTTTCATTCTGTTCAGTGCCCAGAAGAGGTTTACCGCTGTCGGCCTGGACTCGGCTAAGAAGGCAGCGCGGTTATTCAAATGCTTAAGGGCCTTATCGATAGTTGTTGAATTTTCAAGTTCAGCCAGTGAAATACAAACTCCAAATGCCGTAGCGACTCCTATTGCCGGCGCTCCTCTTACAGCGAGAGTTTTAATTGCATCGTACAATTGTTCGGGCGTTTTGCAGCGGAGCTTTTCAAATTTGGTCGGCAGCTTCCGCTGGTCGATCATCTCAAGGCAGCCGTCAATATCTCCAATCCATTCAAGGGTTTTGAATTGTGTCATTGGATTAATCTTTCCCTTTTTGTGAGTTATCCTGTGCGAGTTTTTCTTTTAGATATTTAGCCGTGTAACTGTTTTTTGCTTCTATAATTGTTTCAGGAGGTCCGTACGCAATTACATTTCCGCCGGCATCACCGCCTTCAGGGCCAAGGTCAATAATGTAATCGGCCATCTTAATAACATCAAGATTGTGTTCGATGACTATTATGGTGTTACCCAGATCGCAGAGCCGCTGCAATACGTTTAATAGGTTGTGAATGTCGGCGAAATGCAGTCCTGTGGTTGGCTCATCGAGCAGATAAAGCGTATGGCCGGTAGGATTTTTGCCAAGCTCAGAGGCAAGTTTGATCCGCTGAGATTCTCCGCCTGAAAGGGTGGTAGAGGCTTGCCCCAATTGGACGTATCCAAGGCCGACATCCGACAGTGCCTTGAGCAGACGGGTAATTTTTGGGAAATTAGCAAAAAAGCCGCGAGCCTCTTCGATTCTCATATCAAGTACATCAGCGATGTTTTTGCCTTTGTAAGTTATTTGAAGCGTTTCAGGATTGTATCTTTTTCCTTTGCACTCCTGGCAGACAACGTAAACATCGGGCAAAAAGTGCATTTCGATTTTTTTTGTGCCCTGCCCCTGGCAATGTTCGCACCTGCCTCCCTTGATGTTAAAACTGAACCTGCCAGGCTTGTAGCCGCGAATTTTTGACTCTCTGGTCTTTGCGAACAGTTGGCGAATCAAATCAAAAACGCCTGTATAAGTGGCGGGGTTACTTCTCGGAGTTTTGCCGATAGAGGACTGATCAATTTCTATTACTTTGTCTATTCGTGAAGTTCCGAGAATATTCTTGTGTTTGCCCGGCTTTGAACGAGAGTTGTAGAGTCTGCGTTTCAGGCCCTTGAGCAGTATCTCCGTGACCAACGTACTTTTGCCTGAGCCTGAGACGCCAGTTACGCAGGTGAAAACCGCCAATGGGAATTTTACATCTATCTGTTTGAGATTGTTTTCGATGGCACCTTTAACTTCAAGACAGTTACCGATTTTGACTTTGCGTCTTTTTGGCGGCAGTTTTATTTTTATTTTTCCGCTGAGATACTGACCTGTTATCGATTCGGGGCAGGAACAGATGTCCTTTAGTTTTCCCTGGGCGACCAGCCTGCCGCCGCGATCACCTGCCGCCGGGCCAATATCGATGATATGGTCGGCATGGCCAATCACATCTTCATCATGCTCGACAACAACCACCGTGTTGCCAATATCAGTCAATCGTCTAAGTATGCCCAGCAGTTTGTCGTTGTCTCGGCGGTGCAGTCCGATCGTAGGTTCATCAAGGACATAGCAACAGCCGACGAGTCCACTTCCAACCTGAGTGGCAAGCCGAATCCGCTGTGCTTCTCCGCCGGAAAGTGTGCTGCTTTTGCGGTCGAGCGTAAGGTAACCCAGGCCCACATCGGTCATAAATTTTAGTCGAGCTTTTATTTCCTTCAAAGGCTGTGTCGCTATGAGAGTTTTTTCTTCGTTGAATTTCAGACTGTTAAAATATTTACGAGTACTTTCAATGTTCATTTGCGTAATATCACTAATGTTTTTGTTGCCAATCTTGACGGCGGTTGCCTCTGGACGCAGCCTCGCTCCATTACATACGGTGCAGGCCTGTTCGGAAAGGTAGCTGTGCAGGCGAGCTTTTACATATTCACTGCTGGTCTTTTTCCACCTCTTGTTAAGATTTGGAATGACTCCCTCGAATCGGACACCGTATTTGTCACGGTCGGCCTGGTTTGTGCCTTGCATCAGGATTTTTCTTATCTTTGCAGGTATTTTCGCCAAGGGTATCGATTTGCTTGTACCGAAATCTTTGCAGAAACGTTTTATAAGGCGATTGTAAAAGATGTTCATCCTCTTGCCACCCTTACGCCAGGCATCTATCGCACCGTTTTCGAGTGAAATGCTCTTGTCCGGCACGATCAAGTCAGGGTCGAACTCCAAAATTGTTCCCAGTCCGTCACAGCTTCGGCAGGCTCCGTGTGGACTGTTGAAACTGAACAGTCTTGGTGATAATTCCTCAAGAGATGCCTCTGGGTGCTCGTTGCAGGCGAACTTCTCGCTGTAAACAACATCTTTCCATTCTCCGTTATCGCCGGGCTTTTGAACCATTACAAAAATAACGCCCTCACCTATTTTTAATGCGGCTTCAATTGAATCTGCCAAACGTATTCGGACTGAATCTTTGATGATGAGCCGGTCGATAACTACGAAAATATCATGTTTTTTATTTTTGTCGAGATCTGGAACGTTTTTGACATCATAGATTTTTCCGTCAACTCTTACCCTTACAAAACCTTCGCGTTGAACCATAAGAAACACATCCTTGTGCTCACCTTTATGGCCACGAACCAAAGGTGCGCATATCTGTGTTTTGGTTTCCTGAGGG
>CAZOPG010000099.1:0-7065 GCA_964581585.1 uncultured Planctomycetaceae bacterium
AAACGGCCGGTTGTTATTGCACGGATGTTCCAGGACAATGCCCGTACTGCCAGGTATATTGTTGTTTACAATAACACACGTTTTTATGTTCAGAGTTTCAATGTGGGTATTTCTGAAGTTGGCCCAGGCGAAAAACTTCTCGACCTTTACTCTCTGCGCGAGGTTCCACTTAAAGGCAGCACTTTTCCTGAGTATCTGCGACCCGGAGACGGCAGGGTCTATGCCATTGCCTCTGCGGATAAATTAGATGCGATAAAGAAAGAGGTAGCTACCTCGCGATTCGACCTTGAGTATGACCTGTTGAAACTTGAGATTCGTTTGGCGAAGAAAATGGGTACTGATGTTGCGCCAATTGAGAAAGTTGCCGCCGATAGTAAAAAGTTATTAGCAAGCGGCGATTTTATGGGTGCCCTGGCCAGGGTAACTAATGGAAAAGATGTTCTGGAAAAGCAGAACTCAGTTAACATTCCATTTTCAAAAGCAAATGCAGCGATTGAGGCAAGCCGGTCTTCATTGGGCCGTATCAACGAGACGATGTCCAATCGAATGCTAAATTCTGAGAATAGCTTTATGATAACCGACCCAGGCGTTAAGGAAATATCAGATAGGATGATTGCTCTTGCGGACAGGTTTTATACCCTGCAAACTCAATTGCTGCAGAAAGGCCCTGAAGGTCTTGTCGATTCGACAGAGATTTTGCTTGTAGATGTTCAGGCGTTCGAGCGATTTGTTAATACTTTTTGATAACGTAAGATATGTTTCGCACTTTTGAAAAGTAGATTAAAAAAGTCCTTTCTCTGGTCGATGGTAGATTATGCTAATAATTAACCATTGTTTCAGGGAAAGGACCCATTATGCAACAGAGTACATCGACAGAAGCGGCTAAGGACTTGACTAACGTTATCAAAATAAATGAAGATCAGTTCAAAAATCATCTCGGAGAGATGGTTCGCAGCACCGTTGAGGAAACTCTCAACGACATGCTTGACACTGAGGCCGACCAACTCTGCAACGCTCAACGCTATGAACGCACCGAAGCAAGGACTGGCGGGCGGGCTGGCCATTACCGACGCAAACTTCATACGACCTCAGGCGAAGTAGAATTAAAAGTTCCCAAGCTTCGTGGAGCTAAATTTGAAACAGCGATCATTGAACGTTATCGTCGCAGAGAATCCTCTGTCGAAGAAGCTTTTATGGAAATGTATCTTGCGGGCGTATCTGTTCGTAGAGTTGAAGATATAACCGAAGCTCTGTGGGGCATGAAGGTTAGTGCAGGTACTGTCAGCGATCTCAATCAGAAGATGTATGAGCGTATCGACAAGTGGCGCAACCGAAAGATCGAAGGCAGACATCCATATGTGTATCTTGATGGGATCAGCCTCAAACGCACCTGGGGCGGTGAAGTACGCAATGTATCTGTACTTGTAGCTATCGGTGTTGGCGAAGACGGCTTTCGTGATATACTTGGCGTAGCAGAAGGGTGTAAGGAAGATAAAGCCGGCTGGAGCAGCTTTCTTGCCTATTTAAAGCAAAGAGGTTTGCAATGCCCTGAGTTAATCATATCGGATAAATGCATGGGACTTATTGAATCGATTGCTGATTATTATCCCGATGCAAAATGGCAGCGTTGCGGAGTGCATTTCTACCGCAATGTGTTCAGCGTTGTGCCGCGGGGTAAGATGAAAGAAGTTGCCGCGATGCTAAAAGCGATCCACGCCCAGGAAGGTGTTAAAGAGGCCAGAGAAAAAGCAGCAGCAGTCGCTGACAAGCTCGATAAGATGAAACTCTGCAAAGCCGCTAAGAAGGTTCGTGACAGCATCGATGAGACACTGAGTTATTACCATTTCCCTGCCGAGCATAAACGCCATATCTGGACGAACAATCCGTTGGAGCGGATCATGCGTGAGATACGCCGCAGGAGCCGCGTGGTCGGCTGCTTCCCCGATGGCAATTCAGCTTTGATGCTTGCCGCTGCCAGACTGAGACACATCGCAGGTACCAAGTGGGGTACCAGGCGATATATGAATATGGACCATTTGACGGAATTGAAGAAAGAACGTGCTGCCGAGCAGGCATTGGAAGCAGAAAAAGTCAGAAGTAAGGCTTCATAGACCGATAAAAAATTTCCACCCCATGGGGTGGAAGACAAAGGATAACCATGACCATTGAAAGAACTATAACAAAAAGTGCGAAAGATTCTTGACACTACCTACTTTTTTTGGTATTTAATATTTGAAGGTGGCTGATCTTGAAAAAACGGTCGATTTGAATAATATATAAGAAAACTAAGGCTATAAGGAGAACGTGATGAGAAGGATTCTATCTATCGTTTTATTGTCGATGCTGTTATGCACTTCTGTCGCATTTTCTGGAAATTTGAAAACAGCAGAGATTGTCTATGAAGGCAGGGACTGTATTGAGGTAACAAATTCATTTTACCGGGCGATTGTGGATCCCGGCAAGGGTGGAAGACTGTCCTGGCTGTCGCTTGCCGGGTCGAACGATAATATGGCAGATGAGCGACACGCAATAGCCAATATCGGTTTGACAACCTGGGATAAGCCGTACAGTGTGGAATGCACCACATCTGCTGACGGCAAAATGGTGTCGATTCGGTTAAGTTGTGATGATGTAAAAGCTTTGATAAATAAAACGCTTATCTTCCGGGATGATACACCAACGATTCAGTGTCATGTAGAGCTTGTCAATACCGGTAAAGATCGGATGCTGGATACAAGAGTTTACAATCAGATGGATGTTAGATCGGGGGGCGGGGAAAACGATAATGCCTCCATTTTTTTTGATACCAACCAAGAGCCGATGGTTTATTCAGCGTTACTGAATAAATGGCTTTTCCAGACTGATCTGGTCCCCGGCCTGGGCGGCATTTTCTTCGGCGATAGAGAATCGGCACTGATATTCTTTGTGCCTGAGGGATTGGTACATAAATATACACTTTGGGCCAGCCCTGAGACCGAAGCCTATGAAATTAATCTTAATAAATATCCCTTTGAAAAGGGGCAAACGTTTTCCTTTGATTTCTTCCTGTCTCCGATAAAAGCTGCCAGTGTTGAGGCGGCTGTCGCAGCAGCAAAGGACAAGCAAGTTTATTCTGATAGCTTAAAAGCAATTATTGAAAAACCTTTGCCAAAGCGAGATGAGGCAGTGGAAGTTTCCGCCTCGGCTACGAAAATCCTTATTGTCGGTAAATATGCCGAATACAGCCTGTGGCGGTTTGTACCGGTTTTGGAACAGTGTTTTTATAAGCCACAGTGCGACCTGGCGACTATGGTACAGAAGGAAGGTGGCCAGACAAAGAAAGATGTTCATGTTAAGCACTTCCCGCTTACTCCCAAGGCGATGTCAGAGTATAGAATGATAATCCTGGTCAACTGTCCGGGCACTGCTCTGAGCGAACGTCAGTGGAAAATGGTAACGAGTTTTGTCGCCTCTGGCGGCACTCTGATCCTGGCCGGCGATCATGCGGTTTTTTATGATGGTCTGGGAATTGCTGAACTTATCCCGGCTGCGTTTGACCATGCACGTCTCCAAAAACTCAGAAATAAAGCTTACCTTCCCAGAATGGATGACAAAAGCAAATACTCTGAAGTTATCCCGGCACAAACAGAGGATTTGCTGAACATTGGACTGGATTACGCGAAAAAACCGATCGTCAGTGTGCATAAATCCGTTATCAAAGAAAATGCGAAAGTGCATTTGAAAACCGGGCAGTGGCCGCTGCTGACTTCCATTCAGCTGGGCAAGGGAACTATTTATTCTTTTCCGGCTGCAATCACTGACAGAATTGATACGATCTATGGAACTCAGGAAATTCAGATGACGGAGAAACAGCGTCTGGACGGTATTTTCTGGTGGGACTCATACGACGAACTCTGGCGCAGGATTTATGCCAAAGCCTGCGGTTATCCGCTGGTGGTTATTGATAAATTCGGCACCGAAAGGAGCAATAACAATCTAGCCTGTAATTTCAGCATTCGCAATATCCCCGCCAGTTGTGAAAAGGTAGAAGTTGATTTGCGTCTCGAAGACGAGGCGGGTAATGTCTGGAATGAAAAGGCGATTTTCAACAGCGTCGATAGTATGGCGGCCGGAGCGTTGACGGTCGAAAACGTTCTTGATTTCCAAGATGTTAAATACAGCCTCAGAATCCTGGATATTGCCAGCCAGACTGTAGAGGAAAAGACCGGGACAATCGGAGCGGTTGCGTCAAAACCATTTGTTTTTACAGTCGGCGGATATGATGGCCTTATAACAGTATATAAACCGGGGTCGCCTGTTCCGTGTGTATTGGAAAATGATACAAACGAGCCTGTGGAACTGATTTTAACCGACCCATGGGGTAAGACGGTTTGGAATAAAAAACTTACCGAGAACGATCCTAATAAAATCATGGTGCCGACTGCCGGAATGGCGAACGGAAAATATATGCTTACTGCCAAAGGCGAACAATATGCCACAGGTCGTAAAATTGATATTTTAAGAAAATCGCCGAATCCTGACGAATTTAATATCGCTATGTACTCGCCTCCATCGTCCCTCCAGGATGATCCGTATGAATGGGAAAAGGGATGGCAGTATTTTAAAAAAGCTGGTTTTACTAGCTATACGATGAGTGGTTACGGCAGTTTTACACATAGCTATGATCTGAACAAAAATTGGCGGGAAAGAAATACCAGAAGAATGGCTGATTACGCCCAGCTTCAGGGTATTGACCTCAATCTTCATTTCTTCGAGATATTCGGCGGGTGGGATGTCGGCCATTTTGTCGCACCAGATGCAGGATGTGAAAAAAGGATTATCGATAAATACAAAATCTGGTTACAGTCATTTTCAATGGCGCCGAATCTTGGCCTTTCTTATATTTTTGATGAGCCGTTCCACAACCCTAATTTTGATTGTGCTAAATGTAAAGTTGAATTCGCTGAGAAATTTGGAAGAGAAGCTCCACAAGCCAGAACCTCTCCGGATTACTATGACTTCAAAGTTATGAAGGAAAAGCATAGTACTGATAAACTCATTTTCGGCCGAGAGGTATTGGAGAAAATTGATTCCCGGAAATTCATCACTACCTGGGGAGCCACTAATAATGGCGGAGTATTAAGCGAAGATGTGCTGGAACTGGCAGCTAATACGGATGTGTTTACCTGTGATAATTACGCAGGCAACTGGTTCTATGATTTGAGCGCCGAAGCAGTTCTGTCCGCTAAGGGCCGTGGAGGCAATCTTGGTTTTATGAATATTGCCGCAATATGGTATGGTGGCATTAATGTTGACCCGCTTGAGCATGCCCGTTACGCCTATGCCGCACTGGGACGCGGGGCCAGGATACTTGCTTGGTGGACATGGTACACAATGAGTTACAATGGAGCACTGGAGCTTAATGTCGAACGATTTAATGTTATAGCCCAAATAAATGATGAGGTTAAAAAGATTGGACCGGTTCTGAACCAATACTTAAGAACCAAAGCCAAAGTTGCTATGCTCGTTCCCATCTGCACTATGGAAGTACTTGCTGGTAATGAACAGACTAGGAATATGTCTCTTTCGCAAAACCTTCTAAAGAATCTCCAGCCGAATTGCGGCAATCTTGACTACCTGTTCCCGGAACAAATCGCTCATGACAGACTGGACGAATATGACATAATGGTAATTGCCGGCGAAAAAATATTAAGCGAAACCAATCTGGCCATTATTAAAGACTGGGTCCAGGCTGGCGGAACACTGGTTCTATTTGAAGATGCCCTAAGCCTGAACACACGTCAGGAACCATCGAAAGTCTATAACGAAATGTGCCCGGCCAAAAAAGGAAAGGAAAGCACGGTTTTCAAGAGAGGTAAAGGACGTATACTGCATTTTGCCAAGTTGCCTCAGACCGTTGCTGCGATGGCTTGCCTGTTTGAAGAAAATAGTATTGATGGCTCTCTCGCTTCTTCAAACAATGCGATGATCTCCCCGTATCTGTTTTCCAATAAGGCTGATAACGCCCATTGTGTTATTTTTGTCAACACCGCAGACTATGCAACTGAGGCTGATATACGCTTAGATATTCAGGGCCAATATTCCGCTTACAGCCTTTTAACCGGCCAACAGCTTATTTGCCGCAGGGCAAAAGACGGTAAGACTGAATTGTCCCTGAAATTTGAAAAGTATTGGGGCGATGCGGTTTTGTTGCTGCCGAAAAATGTCGGAGCTGTAAAAATTAATATTGACTCTGAATTTATCTGTGGTAAAAAAATGTCGTATTCGATCAATATGCTTGATACTGCCGGCGAATTGCTCCAGGCTGCGGCCCCGGTCAATATCAGTGTCCTTGACCCGGAGGGCAATATACGGCAGGAATATTCCGGCTACCATGTATTCAAAAACGGCATCTATTCTGAAAAAATAACGCTGCCTGTTAATGAGCTTGCCGGAGACTGGAAGATAATTGCTGAATCTCCGCTCGGTGGCCAGAAAGTCAGTAAAGAATTTAAGGTTAAACCAATAAAATAAAAGTTGAGGGAAGTATGATAATAAAAAGAGATGATATAAACGTGTATGCTGTAACGAAGCCGCCGCAACATCATTTTTTCGGCTACTATGATAAACAGCAATGGGATACCACCGACCGTTACATATTGGGTCTTGCCTCTGAATTTCGTGGCCGTCAGCCCGAATCCAGCGATTCGGTAAAAGTGGGCCTCATTGACACAGGGGACGAGAACCAGTGGCGAGAAATTGCCGAAACGCGGGCTTGGTGCTGGCAGCAGGGTTCTATGCTCCAATGGATACCCAACCGCAAGGATGAAATCATTTTCAACACGTTGCAGGACAACACGCCCTGTGCCTGTGTTATGAATCCTTTTACCGGAAAGAGCCGGTTTCTGCCGCGTCCGGTTTATTGTCTCAGTCATGATGGAAGATGCGCATTGAGCCTTAACTTTGGCAGGCTGGATCGATTGAGAGCTGGTTATGGCTATGGTTCATATCCCGACCCATGGGAAAATGAAATGACCACGACCGAGGACGGCATTTATTGGATGGATCTTGAAACAGGCGAAAATC
>CAZOPG010000100.1:0-6994 GCA_964581585.1 uncultured Planctomycetaceae bacterium
GATTGCCACGTCGGCAATTTCATTGCCTCCTCGCAATGACAAAGTACAAAACCGTTATTCCGACGCGCGAGAGATGGAGATTTCTCAGGTGCCTTTAGGCACGTAAGTAAAGCGATATAGATGACGGAGACAAAAAGCTGTCAGGTGATTCGGCTACCATACAGGGTTTACCCCGGCCCTAAAAAAGCTGGACGCTCGGAAGCAACAATTTTACAGAAAGGATAAATAATGGCCAAAAAGGAAAAAGAGAAAAAGACGAAATCATTACAACATAGCCAAATAGCGGTTCATGTACTTCATACCGACGGCGAAGAAAGTTTTGAGGAGTTTTTCAATGTTGCCCAGATGCTTTATTATATTAAAAAGTTATTTTTTGAGAAGCCGGAATATGTGGATAAGGTAAGGATTGAGTTGTCTTAATAGATAAGTACTGATAAACAGAGGCTCAAAAAAACTTTTGCAAATTCTACTGAATAGTTGATAATACATTCAACTGAGAAAAAAAACTTTTGGATGGATGCCAAAATTCGCAAAGAAAAATAAAATGTCTTTCTATACCGCTATTAATTGCATAGATGGCAGGGTACAACTGCCCGTAATAAACTATCTCAGGGACCGTTTCAAGGCCGACTATATTGATTCGATCACTGAGCCTGGGCCGGTACTTTCTCTGGCTGAAAAAACAGATTCCGAGCAGACAAAGTCAATTCTCCTGCGAACGGATATTTCCATAAACAATCATAAATCGACAGGCATAGCTATAATTGCCCATCATGATTGTGCCGGAAACCCGGTCGATGACGATATCCAAATCGCCCAACTGGCCCCGGCTACCGCTTTCCTGGCACGCAAGTACCCAAATACAGACATAATAGGGCTATTCGTCGAGGCAAACTCTTCGGTAGTGGAAATTTGTTCAATCCCAAAAACATAGATACATCTGTACTCCACATCTCTGGCATCGCTCAACAGCAAGTAAACTAAAGAACCGCTCAGATGAAATAGCATCGCGGAGAATTGAAAATAAATAATCATTGACTTAATTGGTCTTCGGACTATACTATGTCTTGTTCTAATAATGATATACAGCAAGACAAGGGAAGTTCCGCATTCATTGGAAAGGCTTTTTCTCGGGAATTTCCGTTTTTGTCCATGATTTATACATCAAAGATTGGTTCTGTAGACTAATTTAAGAGCAAATTGTTTGATTTATGGAAAGGACAGAAAATGGCAAAGGCGGAAAAAGAGAAAGAAGCAAAATCATTAGAATATAAAAATTTAGCGGCTCACATACTCTATAGCAACGGCGAAGAATGTAACAGTATAGCGGTTCACATACTCTATAGCAACGGCGAAGAAAGTTTTGAGGAGTTTATCAATGTTGCTCAGATGCTTTATTATATTAAGAAGTTATTTTTTGAAAAGTCCAGCCATCTGGATAAGGTGAAGATTGAGATGATTCAAAATAATCGGCACTAATAAAACTAATAAGTAGAAACACATAATCCCCCTGCCTTCTTACCCCTTTTGTATTCGAAGGGTCAACTCCGTCAACTCTGAACGAACCTGACTGTCGTTCTGCTCAAGATTAATTATTTTACTACAGGCGTGCATAACCGTCGTATGGTCGCGCCCGCCAAGATGACCGCCAATCTCTTCAAGACTATGCTTGGTAAGGTTCCTCGCCAGGTACATACATATCTGTCGCGGCATCGTTATACTCTGGCTGCGCTTTTTGCTCTGCAAATCCGTAAGGCGAACATCATAATAGGCAGTAACAGCTTTGATAATATCTGTTATGCTGGTAATACGATCGGCAAATTCTTCTGCGCCGCCAAGCGCCGCCTTTGCCAGCTCAAGGCTAATATCTTCCCCGGACGCTTTAGCCACAGCATAAACCGTCGTAAGCGCCCCTTCAAGTTCACGAATATTCGCTTTAATTTTGCTGGCGATGTATTCCGCAACATCATCAGAAATGCTCAGGCCGCGAAGGTGTGCTTTCTTCTGCACAATCGCCACCCTTGTTTCATAAGTTGGCGGATCAATTCGCGTTACAAGTCCCCATTTGAATCTGCTTATCAGCCGTTCCGGAAGTGATGCAATCTCGCCAGGCGCCGAATCAGAACTGAGAACTATCTGCCGGCGGTTGTCATACAGGGCGTTGAAAGTATGAAAAAACTCTTCCTGGCTCTGCTCTCGTTCCCGCAAAAATTGAACGTCATCGATCACCAGCAGATCAACCGTGCGATATTGACTCTTAAACTCAGTAAGCGAACCATGTTCGATCGCACTGATAAATCTATTAACGAATTCTTCACAACTGAGAAACTGAATCCTCGCCTTTGGAATATTCCTCTTGGTTTCACTGCAAATCGCATGCAGCAAATGCGTCTTTCCCAAACCTACATTTCCATGGATAAACAACGGATTATATGTATCCCCCAGCGCATTGCTGACAGCAATACAACTGGCATGAGCCAGACGGTTGCCGGGCCCTACGACAAAACTATCAAAAGTGTAATCAGGATGCAGGCTGCGAGCAAAACCGGAAGGCTTGACCGCTGGACCTTCCTGCCCGACCGGGCTCAGGGAAAACTTTATATCGACAAGATGACCAGTAACCTGCTGAGCAGCCCTCATACAAGTTGTCAGGCAATGATCATGAAGAAAACCGCAACTGGCCTCATCCGGACATCCAATTTCCAAAATACCACCATCAAAATTCAATGCTGTCAGATCATCAAACCACTTACGGGTATTAACGGGATCAAGAGCTTTGACGCGTTCAAGAATGTCCGCAAATATATCCGTTGTATCCTGTATTGCCAAATTCAGTCCTTTTGTCGACGCACGTTAATATCAAGGCCTCCGTTATACTTCCGGCACTTCCCTGTGATGATAAAACTCGATATGATTAACTTCACCGTAAACCAAAAATTTAGTCTCTCGCTATCCATAGCAGGCCGGAAACAAGATTCTACCGTATTCACCAGAATTGTCAAAGGAAAAATATACCTTTATCCAGACTTGAAATCTGAGCTGATTTATGAGAAACTCTACGGAAAAGCTATTTTTCCTTGGAGCGATTATGGGTATTTTTACCAAAACGGTTGATTACGTTAAAGATCATCTCGGCAAAACACGCGATAAGATACAATCTTCGCTGTCCAAAGTGTTGACATTAGGCAGGAAAATTGATAACACTCTGCTTGATGAGTTGGAAGAAACACTGATAAGCGATGATATTGGTGTAGAAACGACGGACAAGCTCACCAGCGATCTTCGCCAGGCCTGGCAGAATAAGCAGATCACGAACACCGAAGACATCATTCCTTTCCTGAAAGAACACATGAAAAGTTACTGGCCCCGGCGTGACAGACAACTCAAGATTGCACCATCGCGGCCAACTGTCATTCTCGTTACCGGCGTCAACGGGTCAGGAAAAACTACCAGCATTGCAAAATTAGCCTACATCCTGAGCAGAGATAACAATAAAGTTATACTCGCCGCCTGCGATACTTTCCGCGCAGCAGCAGTCGAGCAATTGACTATCTGGTCAGAAAGGATCGGCGTTGAGATCGTAAAGCACAAGTCCGGCGCAGACCCGGCCGCGGTTGCTTATGACGCCTGCGAAGCGGCACTTGCAAGAGAAGCTGATTACCTTATTCTCGACACCGCTGGCAGACTGCACACGCAACAGAATCTTATGAAGGAACTTACCAAGATTCGTGATGTTGTCGCAAAAAAAATCCCCAACACTCCCAACGAAGTACTGCTTGTCCTTGATTCCACTACCGGCCAGAACGCTATTATGCAGGCAAAAATGTTCGCCAAAGCCGTTGACGTTACCGGCATATTCTTAGCCAAGCTTGACGGCACCGCTCGCGGCGGAATTGTCCTGGCAATAAAAGACCAACTTGACATACCAGTAAAATTTGTGGGATTAGGAGAACAACCCGAAGACATCGCTGAGTTCGACCCGGAAACCTTCGTAGAAGCTCTGTTCAACTGAACGGATCAGATCTCTGCATCAACATAGAGACTACAACCCTGGCACAACTCCATTTTCACCACGAACCCCTTAGAGAACTTCGGAACTGCCGCTACGCTGTCACTGCTTTAGCGGCCTCTTCTTTCTGAATCACAAGAGCTTCTTTTAGCTGCTCTTCCGTGATGTAGTCATGCGCCACAAGAATCTGCCCCAATGGACGTCTTCGCTCATTTTCTCCCATCTGCTCATCTAAAGCCTGCCTGAGCTGATCCTGCTTCAAACCCGCCATTTTACAAAGTATCTCACCAAGTAATCTCATCGTTGCACCTCTAAATTTCAAGTTAATCAAACAATAAGCATGATACCTATCCTTAGTGTCGGCATTTTTTTGTTCAAAGTTTTTGTGAAAATTGTTTTTTTTTGCTGGTCAGATATACACAGAGCATCTCGCACCAATGTTGCTATTCGTCATCAACAGCAACATAGTCATATTCAACAGATTCGTCGCTGGCATCTTCGTCGAAATCATCCGCATCTTCTTCATGGCCCCGCTCGTCATTAGCGGCATCTCTCAGCGTCCGCTCGTACTCCTCAAGCGTCAGCAGCACCTCACGCGCCTGACTGCCCTTGTATTCACCCAGTATTCCAGACGATGCCATCGCCTCTATCATCCTTGAGGCCCTTGCATAGCCGACACTGAGTTTACGTTGCAGCAGAGAAACACTTCCTCGCTTGGTTTCCAGCACAGTTCGCACCGCCTCATCAAACATATCATCGCTGCAGGCTGCTGAAACATCAACTTTATTTAACTGCATCAATTCCGGATGGAATTGCGGGTCCGCAATTTCTGTAAGATGTCCAACGATCCGCTTTATCTCGTCATCGTCAACAAACGCTCCCTGCGCCCTGACAACATCGCTTGAGCCGGGCTTGAGAAACAGCATGTCGCCGTGCCCCAACAGCGTCTCAGCGCCATTCTGATCAAGCACAATTCTACTGTCTATTCGCGAAGCCACGCGGAAGCTCACCCGCGAAGGCAGGTTCGATTTGATAAGACCAGTAACTACTGTCGCCTGTGGTCGTTGCGTCGCCAGAACAATATGAATCCCAACCGCCCTACTCTTCTGGGCAAGCCTGACAATATACGCCTCAATTTCTTTAGCCGCCGTCATCATCAGATCAGCCAACTCGTCAACAATGATAACAAAATACGGCAGCCGCTTAGGTATTTTAGCCTCTTCCTCAGATGTTGCCGGATTCAGACGCGTAATTACTTCCTCGGCGCCAAGTTTATTAAAGCTGGCAATGTTACGAACACCAGCCTCGGCCAACAGCGCATACCGTTCATCCATTTTCGTAGTCGCCCATTCGAGAATTTGCTCCGCTCGACTCACTTCCGTTATAATTGGGCTCATCAAATGTGGAATCCTCGCAAACGCCGCCAACTCTACCATCTTAGGGTCAATCAATATCAGTTTCACCTCATCCGGCCGTTTCAGCATCATAATACTGGTGATAATGCTATTGATACACACACTCTTACCAGAGCCGGTCGTACCGGCAATAAGCAAATGCGGCATCGCGGCCAGATCGGATACCAGCGCTTCGCCGGAAGAATCCTTACCAAGGAACAAAGGAATCTGCATCCTGTCAGGCCTATTTCCGGCAAGGATCAACAGGTCCTTCATGCGAACCGTTTCCTTCTGGCTATTGGGAACCTCGATACCAATCGTATGCCTGCCGGGAAGCGGAGCCACCACACGCACAGCCGCCGCACCCAGAGCACGCGCAATATCATTCGAAAGGTTCGATATCTGACTAACTTTAATACCAGCAGCAAGCGACAGTTCAAACATCGTTATCGTCGGCCCAGGCTCAGTGCTAGCAACGGTGGCATCTATCCCAAATTCACGAAGCACCTGTTCAAGTGCCGCCGATTTTGCCCTGACAATCTTATCCTGAACCGTAGAAAACCCCTGTTCCGGATTGATCAGTAAATCCAGACCCGGCAATTCATAATCCTCATAGCTCTTAGGCACATAAGCAGTATTAGCCGCTTCCGTATCAGGGTCAGTTGTTACCGGCTTTCCAACGGAATGGTTCAAATGCGACTCGATCTTTGAATCTGCAGACTCTCGCTGCTCGATTTCTTCAGCCTCCTGTGCCAGCACCTCCGCTAACGTTGGCTGAGACTTTTTCATACTTAAACGCTGCCATATCTGACCAAGACTCTTAGACCGCACCTTCGCCACTGAAAACACCGGAACCATTGCTCCAAAACTTTTCACAAAACAAAGCCCGCTCCATCGGAGCAGATTCAATACAAACGCATCCGCCAGAAGAATAGATCCAACAATTGCCGCCGAAGCCATGATTAAAAAAGTACCAAGCCCTGCAAACCTGCTCTTGAGAAAAATAGCCGCCCCCACACCAAGCACTCCACCATTACCCAAAGGAACGCTATTATAAGTATGGGGCCAAAACAGGTAAACACTCGCAGAGACTGCCACCGTCAGCAACAGCATCCCCAAAAAACGCAATATCGGCTGAGAAATCTTTTTGTTCGCCAATTTCACAACACTTCCAGCGGCCACCGAAGCCAATATAAGAAAAACACCTGGCCCAATATAATACATCAGATAATACGCAAAAAACGCCCCTATCGGCCCACACCAGTTCTTTGCGGGACTATTATGGGGCCATAAATACCCACTCGGACTATCTCCAATATCAAAGCTTAGACAACTAAAAAACAAAACCACTGCCGCCGCCAATGCAAAACATTGAAGCGCTATCTTATATAAATGTCGTTCTTTCATACCCAAACCTTCTAAATTTTCCTTGATGTCCGATAAAAACATCTGCACTGTAAAAACACTGCCAACAGACGTACATACACACCTCACTTTTATCGGCTAAACATCCCGAATTCCTGCAAGATTTACCTGCCTGAATTTTAATTTGAAGCGCAACGCTTCGCTATTTTAATCAGCCCGCTAAGGC
>CAZOPG010000101.1:0-6979 GCA_964581585.1 uncultured Planctomycetaceae bacterium
AACTTCTGGGCATGGAAAAAGTGGTTCCTGCTGCGGCATGGGCCGGTGAGTACACAATTTCAACCGGGTATCCTTCACTGCGCAGGTCGGCAAGTGTTCCTGTCGATCCGGGCACACGCACCATATCACCGAACGTAGCGAGCACTACATCATGGTTACGGGCAATCGCCGCCGCAGTATCGAGATACGACATCGGAGTTACACAGACAGGACAGCCCGGCCCGGATAACATGTTCATCCCCGGCGGAAATGCCGACCGCATCCCACAGCGAAATGCCGCGGCAGTGTGTGCCCCGGATACCTCCATTATATTCACCGTACCGCCCAACTTCTTACAGGCCTTGTCCATGAACCCATAAGCTTTGTTTATCCGCTCAAGCATCTATATTTTTTCGCTTTTTTTTGTCAATTATTATTCACAGAACCGGGAAACAATGTATACCACAAAATTTGCCTTATGTCAAACGCAGTGGTTTTTTATGATTTTTGAAATTTGAAATTTTTCTCAAAAAAGCTTTCGAAATCGTAAATATTGTTGAAATCTTCTATCGAATCTTCAGCCTGGGCATACATCCAATTGTGCCTGATCAACAGATAAACAATTTCGCCGAAATCTCGCGTAGTTTTTACGCCTCCAAAAGCTAATACAACCCTCGCAAACCTACCCCAGTTTTTTAAAGCTAAATTTGCCAAGCCTAAACACAACTGTCTGCCAGTAATATGAAAATGCTGTGTCTCTTCTGCATCTTCACGAATCAGATCGACGGTAGCACCAAGCCCTTTGTGGACAAATTTCATCATTCCACTGCTGTATCGTCCATCCAGTTTCGCTATTTGTTCCAGACTTTTCTTTGTTTCTCTTGTCACCAAAGCACTCGCTAATGGACTCTCTGTCCTGGTTCTGCTCCACAGTCTATCTTCAACATAAATAGCTCTTCACCGCCAGCCCCGGCAGCTAATATCATGCCCTCGGAGGTGCCGAACTTCATTTTTCTCGGTTTCAGGTTCGCTACACAAATAACGATTTTATCAACCAGTTCCTCAGGTTTATATGCTTTTGCGATGCCTGCGAAAACATTTTTCTTTACCCCGCCAATGTCCAACTCAAGATGCAGCAGCCTATCAGCACCTTCAATAGCTTCGGTCTTTACTATCTTTGCGACACGCAGGTCGATCTTCATAAAATCTTCAATCGTGCATTCCGGCTCGATTGGCTCGGCCAGTTTAGGTGCAGGGGCCTGTTCGTTTTTGCTTTCTTCTATCATAGCTTTTACCTTTTCTGGTTCTATACGTTCAATAAGTCTGTCGAACTCGTTTATCTTGTGTTCTGTGAGTCTTCCCTCGACATCAGCAAACGTCAAAGGTGTTACATCTAAGAGCTTTTCGATTTTTTCCGCGAACATCGGCAATACGGGCTTGAGGTATATGGTCAAAATTTTAACCGCATTGAGTATTGCTGTAAGAGTCTGACGAGTTTTTTCCGCATCGGTTTTAATGGTCGCCCAAGGCTGATTCTGTTCGACATATCTGTTGGCCTCGTCAGCCAGGGCAGTTATGGTTCTAATGGCCGAGGCGTAGTTGAGCTGTTCATAATCAGCGATGATTTTTTCTTTTGCAGAGGCCAATTTGCTGATTAGTTCCTCGCCTGCCGCATCAATCTGGCCGAGAGTTGCGTCAAGTTTTTTGAAAAGCATTGGAGCCGACCTGCTGGCAAGATTAGCCAGTTTCCCGACGAGATCGGAATTTACCTTTGCGATAAAATCATCTGAATTGAAATCAAAGTCGTCAACGCCATTGGTTAGTTTGCTGGCGTAATAATAACGCAGATATTCAGGGTCAAGATGATTGGCGTAGGTTTCAGCTTTGATGAAAGTACCTTTGGATTTGCTCATTTTTACACCGTTGACAGTGAGAAATCCGTGTACGAAAAGTCTTTTTGCGATCTTAAAACCTGCACCCATAAGCATTGCTGGCCAGAACAAAGCGTGGAAATATATAATATCCTTACCGACAAAGTGATAAAGCTCATAATCGCTACCGTTCCAGAGCTTCTCAAACTCCAAACCGTTTTTTTCGCAGTAGTTTTTGCAGCTTGCCATATAACCGATTGGTGCGTCGAGCCAGACGTAGAAAAATTTATTTTCTTCGCCTGGGATTTTGAATCCGAAATAGGGGCCATCACGCGAGATATCCCAGTCTTTCAGGCCGGCACCAAACCATTCCTTGAGTTTGTTTGAAATGGATTTTTGTGTATGACCACCTTTAAGCAGTTTTTTAAGTTGAGGTTCATAATCGGTGAGTTTGAAAAAATAATGAACGCTCGATTTTCTAATCGGCGTTGTGCTGCAGTTGGCACAGGCGGCATCGATCAGGTCTGTAGTCTGATGTGTTCCTCCGCAGGCATCACATGAATCGCCATACTGGTCAGGGGCCTTGCATCGCGGACAGGTTCCACGAATGAATCTGTCAGGCAGAAACATATTGCAGTTCGGACAATAAGCCTGTTCGATTTCTTTTTTGACAATCGAACCTTTTTCATTGAGCCGGTTATAAAATAGTTCGCTGAGCTGTTTGTTTTCAGGCGAATGGGTCGAATAATAATTGTCAAACTCAATGTGAAATTTTTTGAAATCGCGAAAATGTTCGGCGTGAACCCTTTTTATCAATTCCTCAGGAGCGATGCCTTCGGCCTTTGCGCGAATCATTACAGGTGTGCCATGAGTGTCGTCTGCACAAAAATATAAACATTGATTGCCATTTGCTTTTTGAAACCGCACCCATATATCAGTTTGAATAGACTCTACAAGATGGCCGATATGAACCGGAGCATTAGCATAAATCAGTGCTGAAGTAACTACTATTTTTCTCGCCATTTATTGTTCCTTTTTGTCCCGGTCCGGTTTTCTTTTGCCATCTTTTGAAGCGGGGGGTTTGTTTTCAGTGTTTGACGTTTTTATTACTTCGACGTCTTCGACAGGGACAGCAAAAATAGTACCATCATCAGCTTTTATTTTCACAAGTTGCGTAAGAACCTGTGTGTCCACAACGACACCAGGGCCTTGGCTGGTATTGACTCTGGCTCGTTTTTTCGGCAGAGTCTTTCCAAGCTCCCTGTAGGTTTGATCTTCGTATCTGAGACAGCATTTCAGCCTTCCGCAATAGCCCGATATTTTCGATGGATCCAAGGTTGCCTTTTGCAGTTTTGCCATTCGCATATTAACCGGCTTTAGAATTTTCAGGAATCGCTCACAGCAACATTGCTGCCCACAGGTTTCAACATCAGCGGTGATCCTGGCGGCATCTCTTGAGCCGACCTGCCGCATTTCGATCCTGGTCTGATATTCTTTTGCGAGCTTCTTTACCAGGTCTCTGAAATCCACACGATCCTCAGCGGTAAAATAAAATATTATCCGTTCTCCGCCAAAGATGTGTTCGATATCTACCATTTTCATCGGCAATTTCATTTCTTTTGCGAACTGCCGGCACCGTTTCAGCTCCTCTTTGGCATCTCTATTGATGTGTTTCTCTTCGCTAATATCTTCGTCAGTGGCATAGTGTACAAATTTGCCGCCTGGAGCAAGAGGATACTCTGTCGGGCCCACATCATAATAATCTTTGACCTGTTTGGCATTTTTTCGGAATTGGCCGGCTTTATAGCAAAAAGGTCCAACGATAGTTCCGATTTCAAGCCCCCTTTCGGTCTCGATGACCACACGCCTGTGAGCTTTGGGCAGGTGTTTTTCATTATGGCTGAACCATCCTATAACGCCCATTTTCCCGTAACTGACCAACATTTCCCGGCTGGCGGCCGAATGCTTGTGTTTAGGCTTGTTCTCAGATTCTGGCATCATTAAAACCCGATTTCTTTTATTAAAAATATTCAAATCGTCAAAAATTTACGAACCGCTCATTATACCCTAATTAGCGAAAGTAATCAATAGCTGCTCAAAGATGAGTTTTTCGTTCACCGAAGCGTCTATCCACCCTATTATTTCATACGCCCTGCCGATCAACTCAGCCGAGGCCTCGGCGGTAAACCTTTTTGCCAGCGTCTCGATTTGGCTGGTTTGCGCAGCATTTGTCAGTTGGCCATTGCCGGCAGCGTTTAGTTTCATCGCATCGGCAAAGGCGGCAATTATCATCGTAATCAGTCCCCTTTGAACCCTTCTTGTAATGTCTGATTTACTTATATTCTCCTGAGATTTGACCCAGTTTTGCGTTATCTCTTTGGCGACCGTACTCATCCAAGCGGCAAAATCGAGTGCGTCTTCGAGTTTATATCCGACTAATCGGGTAACAAGTTCTTTCTTGACCTCGTAGCAGCTTCCCTGAGCCGATTCAAGCTTTGCCCAGGCCAGCGACCCGCCGAGACTGCCGTCGGTAAAACGAGCCCAATATTGAGCCTCTGGACCGCTAATTCCAACTTCCTTTAACTTATTGACAATAATTTCTTCCTCGATTTGACCGAAACGAATGATCTGGCAGCGAGATTGCGTAGTTGGCAGCAGCTTTTCCAGCTTTGTGCACAACAGAATGATGGAACAATATTCAGGAGGCTCTTCGAGAACTTTGAGCAGGGCGTTTTGCGAAGCTCTGTTCAACTTTTCCGATTCGCTAATGACATATACCTTGGCCGCCGACAGTATCGGCCTACTGTTGATCTTTTCGATGAGGAATTCGCGTATCACTTTTATGGGCAGATCGACGGGAGTCCTTTTGCCTTTACTTGATTTGGCAAAGTTTACCAGCTCCTTGTAGATATGCTGAAAATCGGGATGCGACTCGGCTTCCAACGATTTGCAGGAATCACAAAGGCCACAACTGTCAAAAAAGCCGTCCTCTTGGGTTCTGTTTTTGCACAATAACAGCTTGGCCCAGGCCTGAGCTGTCCTGAATTTGCCAATGCCCTCGGCGCCGGCAAATATGTAGGCATGAGCGACCCTGTCGGCGGCAAAGGCATGTTGCAGCGACGAAACAGCTTTATTCTGACAGTAAATATCTTTTATCGACATCCTTTTATTATACCGTAAAATCCTAAATGCTAATATCTAAATAAATTTCTTGCAATTTTTTCCGAAAAATGTAGACTGCCCACTTCGCTATTGGGGAATAGTGTAACGGTAGCACGAGTGACTCTGAATCACTTAGTCCAGGTCCGAATCCTGGTTCCCCAGCTTACACTTTAGCTGAATTTTCGCTCTGTTCACCCGTTTTTATGTGGTCGGCGGGACCGTGAAAGATTTTTCTGACCTCTGCATGGAATTTGTCCTATGGATTCACACATACTTACCATGATATTTGGAATATTGGGCGGATTGGGCATATTTCTTCTCGGAATGAAGAATATGTCCGAGAGTATGCAGGCCGTCGCAGGCAATAAACTGCGTAAGCTGATCAACGCTGTTACCAATAACCGTTTCATCGCATGCGGAGTTGGAGCCCTGGCGACATGTCTGGTTCAGTCCAGCTCCGTTACCACCGTCATGGTCGTTGGCATGGTAAATGCCGGTATTATGAACCTTGTTCAGGCAATAGGCGTCATCCTCGGAGCAAATATCGGCACCACCATTACCGGCTGGATACTCGTTGTCAAAATCGGAAAGTACGGCCTGCCGATGCTGGGAATATCCGCACTGTTCTATCTTTTCACCAAACACGAGCGGATTAGATATACCGCAGGCGTATTCCTCGGCCTGGGAATGATTTTCTTCGGCCTGCAATTGATGAAAGAGGGTTTTGTACCGCTGAGAGAAATGCCCGCCTTTACAGAATGGTTTGCCAGGTTTTCTCCAACCGGATATTTCGGCGTACTGAAATGCTGTCTCGTCGGAGCGATTCTCACAGCTATCGTTCAGTCATCTTCGGCAACGCTGGCTATCACAATGGGACTGGCTTATAGCGGCGTAATTGATTTCCCAACCGCCGCCGCACTGGTACTGGGCGAAAATATCGGAACCACGATCACCGCATTCCTGGCCTCACTTGGAGCTTCTAACAATGCAAAACGAGCCTCCTACGCACACATGTTCGTCAATATCCTAGGCGTAATATGGATCACCGCTATTTTCGGAATATATGTCGGCATGGTTGAAAAATTTATCGGAACCGATATGGCCGCCGAGGTGGTCGTTGACGGAAAGGCAACCTTCCCAAATGTAATGCAGGGTATCGCAACGGTTCATACCGGCTTTAACGTGGTTAACGTTATTATTTTTCTGCCGCTGATAGGATTGCTCAGCAAACTTCTTTATACCATCGTTCCCGAAAAACCACAGAAAGAGGAACCGCACCTGACCGCTCTCGATATTAGGCTGCTCGATACCCCGGCCATTAGTATTGAACAATCTAAAAAAGAAGTCCTCAGAATGGGCCAGACTGTTACCGAAATGCTGCAAACGCTCAATAGTATCGTTCAAGGCCAAAAGCCAAACGAAAAAGAGGAACATAAAATATTCAAAGGCGAAAACGATCTCGATCTTTATCAGAAAGAAATTATCGAATTCCTGAGTGCCATAATGGCCGGGGTAATTTCCCATGAGGTTATGAACGAGGGACGCCTGCAATTACGCATATCTGACGAACTTGAATCTGTCGGCGACTATATCACAAGTATACTCAAGTTTAATCTGAAAATGCGGGACGCTAACGAAAAACTATCCGAAGAGGGTCTCGGAGAGATTACCAGCCTTCATGGGCAGGTCCAGGAATATGTGGATGTTATTAATAATGCTCTGGTACAGAATGATACTGGGATTCTCAGCAAGGCTCAGGTTGACGGCAGAAAAATTACACACAAAATGAAAGATATTCGCGCAAGACATCTGGACAGAGTAGGAACAAGCCCCGTTACCCCTATAAAAAGCCTGCTTTATACGGATATGCTTAATTCTTACAGGCGTATTAAAGATCACGCACTGAACATTGCCGAAGTTTTAGCTGGAGAAAAATAATGGAAATAAAAGCATTCAAAGCGTTTCGA